>JAISLH010000009.1 GCA_031260565.1 Bacteroidales bacterium | reverse complement strand
CATTATGCTTCCTCCTTATTTAGTTATTACAAATTTCAAATTCTCAACGCTTGTTTTGCTGCTTGCCTTTGCTGTGTATGCTCCTGCAGGCAAGTCTAACAATGTTTTGAAGCTGTTACCTTTCAAATTTTTGTTATAGACAACTTGTCCCAAAGCGTTATAGATTGTTACATCTTTCAGGTTCTCTCCATTGATGTTTAGAGCATCGTTAGCAACCCAAAGACTAATGCCGTCAGTTGTTACGTTGGCTAAACCATTTGAAAGTTTGTTGAGTCTTATTCTGAAACGTTCAGCGTTTTGTCCCTCACTTACTATTGTCGGATAGGTATCACCATTGCTTATTGCTATCTCCTGCTCTCCGTCAATCAAAGTTAGCTCAATATCTTCTGGGATATTGTTGAAGGAAAGCGTTACATTGTTGGTAGCCTTTGAACTGATGTTCATAGGACATTCGTAAGGGAGGACAGAAATAGAGTTGATAGCTATCATACTGCTATCAACAATAAAGTAAGGTTCGCATACATAGTCATTCATACCAAGCATTTTGTAAGCATCATAAGGGTCAAAGCCATTAACTGCCGCCTCGTTTATGCAGATATTAGCATTAACACTTTCGTTGTTAGCCGTTGATGTAATGGTTATCTTGCTTGTGTTGGCTGTTATCTTAGATGTTGCTTTGGTTTGCTGAGTTCTCTTAAACTGGAATGTATGCGTTCTGTTGCTTACACCGTCTTTGCCACTAACAAAGAACCCTTCGCCTATTTTTACTCTATTATCTATATCCTGATCTAATGGAATCCAAGTATTGTTGGCGTCAAAGACATACAAGAAATAAGTGGACATCTCGCTTGTATTATCAACAATAAACCGCTTAGTCCAAAGATTTGCAGGATATGGATTAGAAAGAGAATACCAAATGCCGTCTATCGTACTGTAATTTGTATGCTCTGCACCATTGTTTGTTGCTGTTATGTTTGTGTCCTTGTTATACAATATGCCACCTCTCATTGCTTGAGTTACTACAGTACCAGCTGGAGTGAGTAGCGTTGGATAGCCGGGGTCAAATACATAAGCAAGGTAGCCATGACCGGGTACCATATTAGTATTACGTCCCAAGAAAAGATAACCATTGTCATTAAGCCAAAGATTAGTTTCATAGATAAATTTCAACATTGAAACTTCCGAACCATTAGATATGTTTCCATAAACTGTTCCTATTCCACTACCTGTTATGCCAAGGTATGTACCTGCTGTTATTGTACCTTTTGGAGTGCCAACAAAGGCATAGCGTTCATTAAACAACTTTCGCTCAACCTCTGCATACTCATTGTCTCCAATTACTACAACAGGGCTTACGGTGCTATTTATCAAACTGCCACCGTCTCTTATAAGGAAGTTTGGCAAGTCTCCTGTTGGTAACAAAGCAGGGTCTGTCATCACGGCATCAGTTATTTCTATTGTCTGTCCATCTGAAATGATAGTAAGAGGGAAGTTAAACATCTTTGCTTCAAATTGAAGAATTGCCCCTGATATAACATTACCGTCAATGGTTGCAAAAATTTGGCAAGAGTAATTAGCATTTCCTGTTAATCCTACAATGTCAGTTGTCTTTGTACCTGACGTGTAATTCAGGACAGAAGCATGTGTTGCTGTTAAAGTGCCGGCAGATGTAAGCCACCAGTCAAAATGAATCTCCGTTGGTGCAGAGCCTGTATAGGTTACTTCACCTTGCAGAGTAGCATTGATAAGAGTGGTTGATAATGGTAGCTGCGTTGTAACGTTGAAAGTCTTTGTCCATAGGTTTTGTATAGCGGATACTTCCGTTATGCCGCTACGTACCATCTTTAGCCTGTAGCTATAGCTTGTTGAATGACTCAAGCCACTTGGAATAGCGAAGGTTTTAGTGCCTATGGCAGTTGCCAAATTAGCCGAACTGACTGCCGTAGCTTCTCCATCCGCTGTCTTCCAATAAGTGAAATAAACTTGTGTTGGAACTATGCCTGATTCTATGTAACCATTAAGCGTAGCCTTTGAGTAATCTACATCTGAAGCTGCTGTGGCTACAACTTTAAATAGGTAAGGAGAGAACGACAAGGTGTCAGGAGCGAAGATTGTATCTCCGACAGCTCCTCCTATGATTGCCATTGCTTGGAAATAGTAAGTTGCTCCACCTGTCAAGCCTGTTGCGTCTAATTTATAGGTGTCTTGTGCCGTGTCTGCAACAGCTACATCATAAACCCATGTTCCTGTTGTAGGTGTTCCACTCTTATATCTGAATTTATAGGTTGTTGGGGTAGCCGAAGCATTATTGTTGCTGATGTAAGCATGCAATGTAGCTGTTGTTGATCCTACCGGGTCAGCTGGGGAGTTCTTTATCTTTATTGTTTGGAACTTTAAGATAGGGTAACCGAAGTTACGATTGTCCGGGTCTGCTGAGAAAGCACCTGCTGGGGTTGCACTTGCATTCATTGTAGTAACAAAAGCGGCTGCCTTCATTTGTGTGGTTGTTTGTGCCGTACCACCTGCTACACTGGTAACACCGCTTAGGCTTGGACTCTGCCATATAGTGCTGTTGTAATAATCACGAGTAGGGGTAGAAGGATAAGTACCGCCACTGCCTCTAAAACCTCCGAAAGTTGTAGCAGTCCCAGAAGTACGAACAACCGTATCAGCAGAGTAACAATTCCAAATATAATTTGTAGTGTTAGGAGCACCAGCAACGCTATACGTTGTAGCTGCAAAACCACCAACAATATTAGTTCCATTCACACTACAACCAGTCGTGTAAGATGTATTGGTCTGAGAAGGAGTGTCATATCCTAAAAAACCACCAACACCAGTAGTTCCCGTTCCCGTAACGTTACTATTAGTAACATAGCAACTAGTATGAGTACCACCATAGCCGCTAAAACCTCCTGCATAGTTACCGCCTGTTATAGTACTATTTGCCACATAGCACCTGTTGGCAACAATATTGTCTGTACCACCAAAAAAACCTCCTGTATAGTAATTTCCGCTTATAGTGCTATTTGCAACGTAACACCTTTCAAAAGTAGAAGTAGTAGTACCAGTGCCAACAAACCCTCCGACTGCATAGCCGTTACCAGTTATTGTGCTGTTTGTTACAAAGCAATTTACATTTTTAAGACCATAGCCAGCAAAGCCTCCAGCATAAACATAATCATTAACATTAAAAGTAGAGGTCAGGTTAATGTTATCCAAACCAAGATTCTTAACCACGCAACCAGTACCCTGATAACCAAAGAAGCCTGTATAGTTTGTAGCAGCGGTTATCGTAACGTTTGAAACAACTTTATCATTTCCCTCAAAACTACCAAAGAAAGCATTGGTAGGATAACCGAGTTTGGCAGACCTGTTTCTACCTCCGATAGGAGTGAAATTAGGAACAGATGTCATATTTATATTATTAACTACTTTGAAGAATTTCCCATAAGTATTTCCATTTGCTACAACGTGGTAGTCGTCTTTGATAAAACGAGAGAGAGTTTGAAGGTCGGCAACATCGGCTATCAAATAAGGATTATCTATTGTTGCTCCTATGTTTGCGTCAAAATCTTCATCAGCCGGAGAAGTAGATAGTCTATAATCTCCAAAGCCAAGAACAGGGAAACATTGCCCACGTACAGGTTCAGCAACAGCATCTACACCTCTGTTTTCCCAACGCAAGGTGGGCCAGTCATTGTTTTGACCTGAGTTAGCTCTTTGCCATGCCCCTGTGGTTATGCTGTTTGTTCCTATTAAATATAACACAAAGCAGTTTGTCTTCATATCGTCTGCAAGCATAGGGTCACCTGCTTCTACTCCATTAACGTCTGTCCAGTTGTTGCCACCACTTGTTCCATTATCTAAACCCCTCCATGTGGTAACATAATAAGATGATTTGGCATTTACATTATCTGCCCCGCTTAGCCCGCCAAAGTAAGTGTTTGTGCCTGACAGTCTGCCTACTTTGTTAGTAGAATAGCTTCCTGTTATTGAAGCAATGTTTCCACTAATACCTCCAACATAACTGGTGCCACTCACAACTCCGTCATAAGTGTAGCAATTTGTAATAGATCCAACGTAGCCGGTGATACCTCCAACATAAGTTGTTCCTCTTACTGTACCACCACTGACATAACAAGTAGTGGCACTGCTCACGTAGCCGTCAATTCCACCGACATAAGTTGCTCCCTGTATAGCGTTGTTGGTAAAGTAGCAATTGGTTAGTGTTCCTTGATAGCCTACCCCAGCACCGCAATAAGTACTGCTTGCCGTAATGGTAGCACCACTAACATAACAATTATTAAATGTGCCTGTGTAGCCTGATAAGCCACCCACATAAGTTGTTCCCGTAATAACAGGGTTGATTAAACCAAGATTTTTTATGCTTGCTACGGATGAGTAGCAAGCTCCAAATAAGCCTGCATAAGCAACAGTAGAATTTACTTTAAGGTTAGAAATCTTTTTGTTGTCACCGTCAAAAGTACCATAAAAACTATTATACGTATAATAAGCAGAGGTATCTTTATATCTTCCTCCTATTGGTTGAAAATTAGCAATAGAAGACATATTGATGTCTCCATTTAGTTTGAAAAACTTTTGGTAAGTATTATTGTTGGTCGTGTAAGGTGTTTTACATGCTTCAACAAAATTTGATAACACTACAAGGTCGTTAGCTGTTGCTATTACATAAGGACTGGCAGCGGAATTTCCTGAGGCTGCTGTTCCGTTAGTAAGAGTCGATAGAGTAAAGTTTCCCCAAGCATTGTTTTTACCCAAAATAGGAAAACAGTCTTCGTTAAGAGTAGGATTGACTCCTTGAGCAAAGCATCTCAAAACAGGATAACCACCATTGACAGGGGTAGCAGCATCGTTTTGCCACGCACCTGCGGTAACAGCAGTATTGGTAGTGTTACTTGCTCCATATTTACGCAACCACAAAGTAAAGCAATTAGTCTTCATTGTAGCTTCGTCTACGGCTATTCCCCAATGAAGATTTTTATCGGTTGCATTCGTAATGTTTGAGAAATTTGTTCCGCTGCCATCTGTTCCTTTCCACGTATCAAGATAATAGCATAATGCAGCAACATAAGATGCTGTGGTAACGGTAGTTCCAGCAAAACCACCAAAGGAAGTAGTCGTCCCAGAAACTCTATTAACTTTGTTTGCAGCATAACATCCATAAGTATAGTAAGCTCTGTTACCAAGGAGACCGCCCACATTACCAGTCCCACCAACAGTAACATTGGCACTGAACGAACGATAAATATAAGCACCCGCAACAGTTTGTCCTAACAATCCTCCAACATAAGTTGTTCCGGTAATTGCACCTCCACTGACGTAGCAACTATCAACAGTAATCCCATAGCTTGAGCCTCCTCCTGAATACCCTACAAGACCTCCTGTATAAGCTTGGGTACTTGTGATATTGACATTCTTTAATCCAAGCCCGTGTATCCATCCTGAACCATAACTGGTGCTACCACTTACAGACCATGTATATCCTGCGGCATAACCAAACAAACCTGTGTACGTA
The DNA here is from genome assembly GCA_031260565.1 of Bacteroidales bacterium. Lineage (GTDB taxonomy): Bacteria > Bacteroidota > Bacteroidia > Bacteroidales > P3 > JAISGN01. Next base: position 15,368 of record JAISLH010000009.1, on the reverse strand, counting down.
AGGGTAGAAGTAATAGTAAGGTTACTAATAACTTTACCATTGCCGTCAAACTTAGCACTAAAAATTCTGGAAGCAGCGGCAGCTGTACCTGCAGCACCATCTCTACCTCCAATAGGGATAAAGTTTGCCGCTCTTGCAGTACGGTCGCAATTCGTACCACCAGCATCCATTGCCATTGTAACGCTCAGGTCAATGTTGTTCTCAACACGGAAGTACGTATTGCTCCACGCAGTTGATGTTGTTGGGATTGACGTCATTCGTACAAAATACGACAACGTATCAAGGTCTCGTGCCGTATTTATTAAGTACGGACTTGCAGATGTACCAGCTCCCGCCATATAAGGGATTGATACTTGGGAATAACCCACATTAGCCAGTCCAAGCGTCATTGCTATGGCTAATGAATAAATTTTAATCTTTCTGAACATATAATTTTTATTTATAATTTAGTAACAAAATTTTCAAAATGCGGCTGCAAAGATACAACAAACAAATCAATTACAATCGGTTTTTTATAAATATTTCACAAGCTGTTTTTTTTTTTTGATAATCAAGCAGTTACGAAATGAAAATACACAAATATACAATTTAATTGTGCTTTCAAAATGACATTTATATACTACAAATAAACCTGTTTCGCACATTATTCACATCACATCTCCCTTCTGTAAAAATATTTAACATCACAAATTGCCAATGCTTGTTTTTGTAAAAACGATACTTTATTCTATTTCCTAATCTTACTGCTTTAACTTAGCCAAACGCTGTTTTAATTTCACCAAACAGCGTTTCATTTTAATAAGATGTACATCAAAAATAAATAAGATGTACATCAAAAAAAAATAAGATGTACGTCAAAAAAAAATAAGATGTACATCTAAATAAAATAAGATGTACATCTTATTAAAATGAAAGGCTGTTTGGTGAAAATGAAACAGCGTTTGGCTAAGTTAAAGCGGTGTTTGAGTGAATTGTTATGGTGTTTGGCGGTGGCGAAATAAAGAATGAGGAAATTATAAGAAGGCAATATGTCTGCTTTTTTTTGTAATTTTGCCGCCCTAATGAGCAAAGCAGACGGCATATATACAGAAAATCCTCAGCTTGCAAACTTTGTGATTGAGGCTACTAAACCTAAGGCAACCCTTTCTATAACAGGATTGCACGGTTCGGCATTGGCATTCTTTGTTAGCAATGTCGCCAAAAATGTAGCGGAGTTTAAGAACCTTCTTGTCTTCAAAGATTTTCAGCAGGCAGCCGCTTTTTATAACGATATGGCGTATCTGTCTCCCGCAATGTTTTTCGGCAACCTCACGGAAGGCGAAGCGTTGAGCAATTTGCATCAGGGAAAGAGCCAAATGGTCATCACGTACTACGATTTCCTGTTTGAGAAAGTTGCAAATAAAATCTCCGTAAAGCAGAACACCATTGCCATTGCACAAGGCGAAGAGATGGATTTGGATAGCTTGATAGAGAGTTTGGAAGACTTGCATTTTGAACGTGTAGATTTCGTTTATCAGGCTGGGCAGTACGCAATAAGAGGCGGAATTGTTGATGTGTTTTCTTTTAGTAGCCGAGAGCCGTATCGGATTGAACTTTTTGGGGACAGAATTGAGAGTATAAGGACGTTTGACATTGCAACGCAGCTGTCTATTGAGCAAAAGGAAAGTTTTTTCATTGTTCCTAACGTGAAAGATGAGGATTTGTTTGAGCGGAAGACCACAATCATTGACTACTTTGAGGGCATCAATACGCTGATATGGGTAGAGAAGATGGCGGATTTGGAAAGTAAGGCAGCGGAATTTGATACTCTCGGCTCACATATTATCAACGCCATAAGCCAACATCGTAATATTGACATCAAAGTAAATGATTACTTGCCTCAAACAGGCGAAACGGATAACAAATCTTACGTTTTTCATACCGATTTGCAACCTCATTTCAACCAAAGTTTGGAATTGCTGTTTGACAACCTTGTTTCGTTTTATGAACGTGGCTTTCAGCTCTTTGTTTCCGTTACCGATAAGAAGCAGGAAGAGCGTTTGGCGTCAGTTTTTCTTAAATACACTCAGGGAAATGAAAGTTTGGCGGCGTTCAACGTTATTTATATTGACTACTCCTTTTCTTATGGCTTCATAGACTTTGACAGGAAGGTTGTTTTATACACAGACCACCAAATATTCTCTCGTGTTAAGAACTTCAAAGTTAATGACAAGCAATCACAACGGGAGAGCCTGATGATAGAAGACCTGACGACTATGAAAAATGGGGATTATGTTACTCATATTGACTATGGCGTTGGTCGCTTTGCCGGCTTGGAGAAGATAACAGGCATATCGGGCAAGCAGCAAGAAAGTATTCGTTTGATATATAAGGACGGTGATGTGTTATATGTTTCTATCCACGCTCTACATAAAATAAGCCGTTACGTAGGTAATGAAGGCAGTGTGCCGAAAGTTCATCGTCTTGGCTCAAAGGCTTGGGATAATTTAAAAGAGAAAACAAAGGGTAAGGTGAAAGATATTGCCAGAGACCTGATAACTCTTTATGCCAAGCGGAAGCGGTCAGCGGGCTTTGCTTTTTCGGAAGACAACTATCTGCAAAACTCTTTGGAAGCGTCTTTTATTTATGAGGATACGCCAGACCAAAACAAGGCTGCCGTGGCTGTGAAGAAGGATATGGAGGGAGACTATCCTATGGACAGATTGGTTTGTGGTGATGTGGGCTTTGGCAAGACGGAGATAGCCATACGGGCAGCCTTCAAAGCGGCTTGCGATTCAAAGCAGACGGCTGTCTTAGTGCCGACAACGATACTTGCCTTACAACATTTCAAAACCTTTTCCCAACGATTGAAAGACCTGCCTGTGAGAGTGGATTATCTTAATCGGTTTCGCTCTGCTAAGGAAAAGAAAGAAATATTAGCCGATTTGAAGTCCGGAAAGATTGACATAATAATAGGTACTCACGCTTTGGTGAGCGGCAAGGCAAAAGGCAATGATATGTTTAAGGATTTGGGCTTGCTCATAATTGATGAGGAGCATAAATTCGGCGTCAGTATGAAGGAGAAGTTAAAAAAGATAAAAGTCAATGTTGATACCCTGACACTGACTGCAACACCTATCCCTCGTACTTTGCAGTTCTCACTTATGGGAGCAAGGGATTTGTCTATCATCAACACACCTCCACCCAACAGACTACCTATCCATACTCAGCTTTCAGCCTTTGACCAGCAGATAATAAAGCAGGCAATAGAGTTTGAGCTTAGTCGCAATGGGCAGGTCTTCTTTGTCAATGACCGAATTATGGGTTTGGAGCAGCTAAGGCAGGTTGTGGAAAGCCAAGTGCCTGATGCAAGAGTTAAGGTGGCACATTCGCAGCTGCCAAATGATGAGTTGGAGAGCATAATGTTGGATTTCATAGAAGGAAACTTTGATGTGCTTATTTCAACTACCATTGTGGAGAACGGATTAGATGTTTCCAACGCCAACACCATTATTATTAACAACGCAAACAACTATGGACTTAGTGATTTACACCAGTTACGCGGCAGGGTTGGGCGTACTAACAGACGGGCTTTTTGTTACCTTCTCGTCTCTGACAAAGATATTCTGACCGAACAGGCAGAAAAAAGGCTCAAGGCGATAGAAGAATTTACTTCTTTGGGCAGTGGCTTCTCTATTGCGATGAGGGATTTGGATATAAGAGGGGCAGGTAATATTCTTGGTTCGGAGCAGTCGGGCTTTATTAACGAGGTGGGCTTTGAAACCTATAATAAGATACTCAATGAGGCTATTTATGAGCTGCGAACTGAAGCTGGTTTATTGGCAGAGAACGATGAGGCAAGCTATCCTAAATATGAGGTTGATTGTGCGATAGAGACCGACTTTGAAGCCCTAATCCCCGACAGTTATATCTCCAACACAACCGAACGATTGAAGATTTACAAACATTTAGACTCCATAACGCAGGAAGCAGAGCTGGCAAAACTTGCCTTAGAGTTAAAAGACCGCTTTGGGGACGTGCCAACTGAAACGTTGTTGTTGTTTGACATTGTGAGGTTGAGGCAGAGGGCGAAGGCATTGTCAATAGAGAAACTTATCTTAAAGAGTGAGCGAATGACGATATATTTTGTTAGCAGCAGCGTAAGTGATTTTTACAACACTGAAAAGTTCCAAAGCTTCCTTCTAATGGCTCAAAGCTATCCTAAAACCTGCAAATTGAGAGAAGAGAATGACAAATTAGCCGCAACATTTTCCCCTGTCAGTACGATAGAAGAGGCACGCAGGATATTAAGTTTTTAAGTTGATTGTTTGAACGGGTAAAGGCGTAATGGCAAAGATGTTTGTGGCGTAATAATTAAAAGACTTGATAAAAATAAACAAAGCCCGATAACGATTGATGTTGTCGGGCTTTGTTTTGTTTGTGTTGTTATTATTGTTTTTGACTATGTGCTAACTATTCTTTGTATGTTTCCTTTTGGCTAAACAACAGGTGAAGATAATCAAAGCAAGGCTTACGCCAACGGAGTCGGCAAGGAAGTCAAGCCAACTGAAATCTCGCTGTATGTAGTCATACAAAATCTTCTGCAAACACTCAGTCAGCAAGCCAAAGATAAGAGCAATGGCTATGGAAATAATACAGAGTATCTTTATTCTGAACGATTTTGCTTTTAGAACTTTGGCAAGCAAAAAGGCAAAGACACCAAAGAGAACAGTATGTACTACTTTGTCAATATGAGGTATATCTACGAGAAAGTGAGGCTTGGTTATCATATCTTCTTTTGGCAGAAGTACCGCAACTAAGATAACGATAGTCCAAACGAGCAACAATATACTGTAAATTTTCCTTTTCATTGACGCAGTAAAATAAAAAATGCCCGATATGAGCCGAGCATTTCTTATTTGTTTTTTGTTTGTTTATAGACCTATAAATGCGGAGTAAGCAGCCGCATCTTTCAATTGCTCTACTTCAGCTAAGTTTGTCAAACGTATTTTAACAATCCAGCCTTCTCCATAAGGGTCATTGTTGATTGAAGCAGCGTCATCAGCTATTGCTTCGTTAAACTCTAACACTTCTCCTGCAACTGGCATCATTATATCAGAGACAGTCTTCACTGCTTCTATTGTGCCGAGTGTTTCATTCTTGTCTAACGTTTCTCCAACGGTATCAACATCAACAAAAACGATGTCTCCAAGCTCGTGTTGTGCAAAGTCCGTAATGCCTACGTATGCTTCTTCTCCTTCTATTCTTAACCATTCGTGGTCATCAGAATATCTTAAATCTTGTGGTATGTTCATCTTATTTTATTTGTTTATTTTGTTATTTTTCAGTGTGCAAAGATAATACTTTTTTTTTATTTCCTATTGTTTAATGACTTTTTTTACTAAATTGAAGTCGTCAAAGCTGATATTCAAAAAATAGACTCCCGCCTTCAAAGACGACAAATCAAATGTGTTATTATGGCTTTGCACAACCAACTCTCTACCCGTTATGTCGCAAACCTTAACCGATTTTATTGGACTTTGACTTGCACTTTCAAGAGTGATAATGTTGTTAGTCGGATTAGGATAAAGCCTTACTTCATTAGCTCTTTCAACTTCACTTAACCCAACTCTGCTAACCGCTGCCTTGACTGCAGCCCACGCATCAACCTTTCCAAAACCCCATTTGTAGTTAGGCACTGCGTGTGTGTATTCATCTTCTCGTGCCGTCTGTAAAAGAATATCACGTACCTCCGATGGCGTTAGTGCAGGATTTGCTTCCAACATCAGGGCTATTATTCCCGATACTACAGGGCAAGACATTGACGTACCTGATGCAGCAGCAAAAGGATATGTCCGTCCCTCAAATTCTACAGTCGTTGCAGGATTATAAGACTCTGTCGTGAAAGAAGAATATGATGAAATAACTCCCACGCCGGGTGCAGCAATCTCAGGCTTCATTATATTATTTAAGTTAGGTCCCTTGCTTGAAAAATATGCTATATTGCTTGGTGTGGAGGTAGAATTTCTGATACCGCTACTATAAGCCGCAACTGAAATCATACCTTCTCCAATAGCAGGCTCGCCAATAGAATATTCAGTGTCCCCACCGAGATAATTCAACTTTGAAGCCATAAAAGGCAGCCCCCAATTACCAACTCCTGTATGCAGACAAGCCACATTCCAAGCATGAACCGTACCATTGGTAGCAGCAATAGACAAGACTGTATGATAGTTATTGCCAATATATTTTGATTGTCTTACGCTCCATTCCTGTACTGCCCTGCCACTGTAAGACACAGAGGCTACTGCGTTATAGATAAGGCTATCTCCCTCATTGGTTACAAATATTGTGTTGGCAATGTTGTCCAGTTCGGAACTTACCCAAGCAGATTCGTAAATCACATCCCAAGCACTGTTGTACATTGTTATCTTTGCCGAGAAGCCATCAGTGCTATCAGCTGTCATACTTACGGTTTCCCCCCAATAATTTTCGCTATAAGGCGCTGGAAAGTTAAACCCAAACTCGCTTGACAAAGTATCAGCACTTGCAAAGTGAGCAGCAATATGAAAATTCACATCTCCGTTGTTGCCAGCGGAAGCAGTGAAAACAACACTGTCTTCATCAGACATATTCTTCACAAATTCGTCAAACAGCGACCTGCCGTCCATACCACCAAAATAGTATATGCCCCAGCTGTTGTTTATGATTAGTCGCTTGCCTGCTGCCTTTGCCACATCTCTCATCCAAGAATATGAATTCATAACATCGGCTTCGGTAACCTTCCAAGTCGCAAAAAGCAGGTCAGACTCATAAGCCACACCTCTATATTGCGTTCCAGCACCTGCTCCTCCCATAATACCTCCAACGTGTGTTGCATGGTTGCCATAGTTATAGATATTAGCCGTATCACATTGGGCTGTCAGCAGCTCGTCCTTTGTTGTAAAAACTGCCCCATAGCCATAAGGTTGAGGGACATTGCCAGAGGTGCGAAACTGATCCCAAGCGGCAAGAACCCTATATTTATCCATCACCGTATCATAAAACATCGGGTGAGTGTAGTCCGTTCCCCAGTCGGCATCTCCTATGATAACACCCTTTCCTGTGTAGCCTTGAGGTAGGTCAAGCCCTTGATGTACATAGTCTGCATTGACATCTTCTACCGCTCGTTTAAGATTAGGCACTCCGACCTTTCTTGCCATATCTATTGCTGCGATTCCCTTGAGTTTTATGACTTTTTCAAGGGCAGAAACTGGCACAAAAGCCGTATGTATCTTACCAGCCGAAGCAGTAATGCGGCAACCGAGAGCCCTCATTTGTGGCAAAACGGCAGTGGAATCATCAATTTTTAGCAACGCAGGCACGTAATCCCCGTTGTCAAAGCTTTGAAGAGCAAACTTATCGGGGAAAAGATGATTGTTAGCACTCTTATTGCTGGTCATAAAAGAGCGAAGATTAACCCCTATCTCCTGAGCCGAAACTCCAATACTGCACAGCGTCAGCAGCATTATAAATACTTTTTTTCTCATATCATAACTATATTAAATTACGGCTGCAAAGATACGTAATTTTTTCTAACAAACACACTTAGTAAATGCTGTTTTGTTTTAACCCAACATCATTTTAATTTGGCAGAACGCTGTTTTAACTTAGCCCAACGCTCATTTATTTCACTAAAACGCCACTTTAAATTCGGTAGGTATATACCAAAAATTCGGTAGGTATATACCTATCGCTCGTTTGGTATATACCTACCGAATTTTAAACGCCGTTTTGGAAAATTATTATGGTGTTTGGCTGAAATGAATGAGCGTTTGGTTAAGTTTATCAAAAGATGTATTGTTTCTTTGCGGCATAATGTAATTTTGAATTGAAATGTCCTTATGATATGACTTTATAACGATGTTGCCATACGCCATTCAAGGTGTATTTTATTAAATAATTCTTTCAAATATATCGTTAGTTAAGAATTTTGTTGTACATTTGCACCCTGAATTTTTAACACTATATTATATGTAGATAAAAAAACAATAAGCCTGAAAAGGCGTAATATATAAGTGTAAGGATTGCTCTTTAATGTCTTTAGGAACTTCACAATTTCAAGGGTCATAATTAAAGATAGGTTCATGCGTAAGCGTGGATTTATTTATTTTATGACAAGGTATTGTGAAGACCTCTAAAGATTTATGAAGATAAGTCCCGCATTTCTTACATCCATACTTTTAACTAAAAACTAAAAAAAACAATCTGTTTTGGGACAAACAAAAATTAAAACTTTATAAATATCATGACAAATTTAACAAAGAATGATGAGATTAAAAACAATGTAATTATCAAAAAAGAAGGGACAAAAGAATGTCTAATTAAAAATTTTACTAATTTTGCCGCTATGAAAAGATTATGTATTTTTTCAATATTGCTGTTTGGTGCGGTTGTGTCAGTAGGGCAAATTAAGGTGGTTAATAACAAGGTTGCCATTGGAGAGACGTGGGGACAAAACCCTACTCATACATTAGATGTACGCGGAGTAGCCTACTTCGATTGTGATACTTATGCTGGTATAAGTATCACGCATTCCACGTATGCAAATGCTGGCAGTACGTGGGAACTTCCTACTATCTTACCACAGTTTAATAGCTCTGCACGATTAGGAACGCCAACTGCAGAATTTGCACAAGTCTTTGCAACAGAAATATATGTACGAGATGGAGTATTTGTTGTCTCTGATGCTAAAACGAAGCAAAATATTAGACCAATGGATATGTCGTTGGATAAGATAAAGCAATTAAAGCTCGTAAAGTTTGATTATAAAGAAGACTACTTTATGCAAAATCTTGACACAAATACCCCCCTTGCTCTTAAAAATGCGTTTAAGGCTTCGTTGAAAAATAAGAATGGTTTTTTGGCACAAGATGTTGAAACGATCTATCCAAATTTGATTAAATATAATGGCGAAGCGGATTTAAAGGTTGTTAATTATATTGGTTTTATACCTGAGCTGACAAAGGCAATACAAGAGTTGAGCGAAGAAGTAGAGGCATTAAAGGCTGAAATTACTTACCTGAAAGCAAATTGTTGTAATGTTGAAAGCAAATCTAATGTAGAAGAAACTACAGCTAAACTTTATCAAAACACACCAAACCCATTTAACTACGATACACGAATAGATTATTACGTTCCATTGTCAGCTAAAAGTGCTGCTTTGTTTGTCTATGACCTTAACGGCAAGCAAATGAAACATGTTCCTATTGTTAATAAAGGGCAATCTTCGTGTATCATAACGGCAAACGACCTCGAAGCAGGAATGTATATTTATACTTTGCTTGTGGATAATAGCATTGTAGATACAAAGAAAATGATATTAACTAAATAGTGTATGTTATGAAAACGTATTATAAGATTGGTTGTATAGCTTTCCTGATTGTAAATGTTATTTGCTTGCAAGGGGTATCGCAACGTTGTGATGATTATACTAATAAAATAACTCAACAAATTGATATAGTTTGTGACAATAATCCTTATATGCTTGTTTTTGAAGATAATTTTGATGGCAATGCTCTTGATGAAACAAAATGGGATATTGTGGAAGGACTTGCGAGAGACTTTATTTTTAAAAGTCAAAAAGCATGGCATACTCGCAATAATATAGTTGTGGAAAATGGATTATTAAAGATTATTACTAAACGGGAACATTTAACACATATGCAGCATTGGAATAATGATTGGACAGCTATAGTTTATTCTGATTTTGATTTTACTACAGGAGAAATATCAACAAAATCAAAATTTCCACGAAATGGGAAAATAGAAGCAAGGATAAAAATTCCTCTTACACAAGGATTATGGCCTGCTTTTTGGCTATGGGATGCCTCTACTCATTATAATGAATTGGATATATTTGAAGTAAATACAACAGAACAAACATATTCAACAAATGTACACTATAATGGGGCAAATAATCAGTACGAGTCAAGTAGTAAAGTTGATTGTAAGGAAAACCATGATTATATAGGCAATACATTTCATACATTTACTGTTATATGGAATGAAGACAGGATTGAATGGTACATAGATGAAACTTTAATTCGGCAATTACCTTTTTATTTTACCAGAAAATTAAGGGGATGGTTTGGACTTACATACGACCATTATTGCAATGATGTAAAAGCGGGGAAAAAATACAGACGTCATAAGGCATTTCCTTCTGATGCAATGAACATTGTCTTTAATACGGCTGTTCCTTCTCCAAATAGTGGTGGTGCTCCTTATTCTTATACCTCTTTTCCTGCCACAATGGAAGTCGATTATATTAAAGTTTATCAAAGGAAACCTTGTACAACAGACGTTAGCGTGACCAATCTTCCTAACCCCTTTAACTGTTATCCTATAGGCAACAATATTTTATATAGACTAATTACAGGAAAAAACGTTAATATGGTATGCAATATGATTATCCCAGCAACTTATAATGTAAAGGTTAAGGCAAAAGAGAGTATAACGTTAGGTAATGGTTTTAATCTTAATGTTGCAGATGGAGGAGAGTTTTTAGTATCAATGGATGAAAATTTATGTAATGCCAATAAAAGAATTTTTGTTGAAAGTATTTTGACTGGTGAAGAAGAAGACTTTGACAATGATGACGAAGATACTATTGGTTTTTACGATGAGATTAAAAAATTGTTTGTTTATCCGACGTTGAATGACGATGGACGTGTTGTTATTGATTTCAGAGATAATGATTTTAATGATATTTCACTCTCTATTGCAGATGAAAGTAATAGGCAGAAGTATTCAATAGGCAAAATAAATGAGCCAATATTTTATATTGATATGAGTAATTATGATATTGGCGAATATACTTTGCAATTAACCAATAATAAAACAGATGAATCTTTAATGTATAACATAATAATAATTGAATAAACTATGAAAAAAGGAATTTTAGTGGTATTAGCAAGCTTTATTGCTGTAAATACGTATAGCCAACAGAAAAATTGGTGGTCTATAGAGTTAAATACAAATACCAATACATTTTTATTTAAGGAGTATGACTCCCATTTTGATAATGATTTTCATTATGGCTTCTCTCTACTTGGGAGTTTCACATTTACAAGAGCTATTCAGTTAAGTTCAGGGATAAGCTATACGCGTAAACATTTTTCAGGCAATAGACAATGGATAACTGGAGAAACAGATAGGTTTGATTTGTATGGAAATTATTTTAGTGTCCCCATTTATCTAACTATTACAGCACCATTTGGAGAGCAAAGCAAGTTTAAATTATATTCTTTATTGGGTTTAACATTTCATAAGTTTATGTATAATAGTGTCTGGCATTACGCAGATAATTCAATCCAAGCAAATAATTACCTAAATAAAGACTACGATACTTTTGTAACGTCTTACCGTGTGGGGCTTGGAATATCGGCAGAGGTACTAAAAAATCTTAATATAAAGGTTCTGCCATTTTTTGAATACCAATTTGAAGATGATATTAGTAGAACTTTTGGGCATTTTGGTGGACCAGGAGATGAAAGGTTTATCCCTGCTGGTGGGTTTTCCGTAGGCATCAACATAGGCTTTGAATATATGTTTAGAAAGAGCAACAACGATTAAAAACAAAGGCATTTGCTTCTACAACATAATAATTTGTACTTTTGCAAACAAAAACCAATGTCGCAAAGAGCCGAATTTATTAAACCAAAGAGCAAGGTAGCCATAGTAACAACGGCAAGGAAGATAAGCATTGACGATGTGCTGCCGATGAAACGAAGGCTTGAAAGCTGGGGATTGGAAGTCGTTTTGGGCAAGACAATAAACACTAACGCCGAGTTTCAATTAGCCGACACGGACGCTAAAAGAGCCGAAGACTTGCAAGCATTCCTTGACGCCAAAGATATTTCTGCTATTTTCTGTGCAAAAGGCGGCTATGGCACTGCTCGCATTATAGAAATGCTTGACTTTTCTGCTTTTGTGAAATACCCGAAGTGGATAGCAGGTTTTAGTGATGTTACGGTGCTGCTTTCTCATCTTTATTCCGTGCTTGATTACCAATCTATTCACGGCACTATGAGCATTGACATCAAGGACAACACTTCTGCCAATGCCCCTTCTGTTGAGAGTCTTAAGCGATGTATCTTTGGCGAACTGACACCTGTTAAATGGAAAGCAAATGAGCTTAACATAAAAGGTAAATGTAATGGAGAAGTGCTTTGTGGTAATTTGTCGGTGCTTTATTCTCTGCTTGGGTCTGTTTCTTTTGGTTCAACGGACGGCAAAATCCTTGTCATAGAAGACTTGGACGAGTATATTTATCATATAGATAGAATGATGATTGCTTTGAAACGTTCCGGCAAATTGAGCAATCTGGCAGGTCTTGTGGTAGGGTCTTTCAGTGATATGCACGATAACACAATTCCTTTTGACAGACGGGTAAATGATATTATTATTGACGTTGTTAAAGACTACAATTATCCACTTTGCTTTGATTTTCCACTTGGTCATATCGGCGAAAGCAACACAGCAATCATCAATGGAGCGTTCTCAACGTTAGAAATAACGACTCAGGGCTGCACCTTACAACAATTTTAATAAGCACTGCAAAGCCCTTTTAAGATTTTTTTATACCTTTGCAGCCTTAAAATAAGACCAAAACAGAGATGGAATTTAAGATAAACACAATAGAGGAAGCCATTAAGGACTTTCAGGACGGCAAATTACTGATTTGCGTTGATGATGAAGACAGAGAAAATGAGGGAGACTTCATTGTAGCGGCACAAAACATTACTCCCGACATTGTAAATTTTATGGTAACTCACGGGAGAGGCTTAATGTGTGCCCCACTTACCGAAGAGAGATGTACGGAATTGGATTTGGATATGATGGTACAAAACAACAGCTCCTTACACGAAACACCCTTTACCATATCCGTTGATAAGATTGGAGACGGATGCACGACTGGCATTTCCACAAGCGACAGGGCTAAAACGATACGTGCTTTGGCTGACCCTGATACAAAGTCTGAGCAGTTAGGAAGACCGGGTCATATTTTTCCTTTAAGAGCCCGCTCTGCCGGAGTTTTGCAACGGGCAGGTCATACAGAGGCTTGCGTTGATTTGGCAAGGTTAGCTGGCTTGTATCCTGCGGCTGCCTTGGTTGAAATACTCAATGAAGACGGTACAATGGCAAGGCTGCCGCAGCTTATGGAGATTGCCCAAAAGCATAACATTAAAATAGTAACCATAAAGGACTTAATAGCCTATAGAGTTAAGACCGAGACCCTCATACGTAAAGAAGAAGAGGTGTTTTTGCCTACTCAATGGGGCGAGTTTAAGCTTATAGCCTATACACAGCTCAACACAAACATTACACACTTGGTTTTACGAAAGGGAGAGTGGCAAAAAGACGAGCCAATTTTGGTAAGAGTGCATTCTTCCTGTGCTACAGGTGATATTTTTGGCTCTTGCAAATGTGATTGTGGCGAACAGCTGCACTCGGCTATGCAAATGATAGAGCAGGAGGGCAAAGGAATGGTCGTTTATATGAGTCAGGAAGGGCGAGGCATAGGCTTGGTCAATAAACTCAAGGCTTACCACCTGCAAGAGCAAGGAATGGATACCGTTGAGGCTAATTTGGCTTTGGGCTTTAAGGCAGACGAGCGGGATTATGGCATTGGGGCTCAAATTATTCGTGATATGGGAACGGGAAAGATAAGACTGATGACCAACAACCCTGTTAAGCGGACGGGGCTTGAGGGTTACGGCATAGAGATTGTTGAAACCGTGCCTATCATCATTGAACCGACAGAATACAGCAAAGATTATCTCAAAACAAAGAAAGACCGTATGGGGCACAATCTTCCGAAAGAACTTTTCTTGTAAAGATTATCGGTATCTTTGCAGTCAATTTATAAATCATTAACAAATCTTAGAGATATGAAAAACACACTTCAAGACAGCATTATCAAGCGTAGAACTTATTATTCTATCACTAATTCTTCGCCTGTCAGCGATAAGGAAATAGAAGCTTTGCTTCGCCTTGCCATAACCAATGTTCCTTCGGCGTTTAATTCACAAACAACAAGGCTTGTCCTGCTCTTGGGCGAGCAACATTTGAAATTATGGCAGATAGTCAGTGATACGTTGCAGGCAATCGTCCCTGCAGAAAATTTTCCTGCCACACAGAAGAAGCTAAGTAGCTTTGCAGCAGGCTATGGCACTGTTTTATTTCTTGAAGACAATGATATAGTTGAGTCTTTACAAAAAACGTTTCCGACTTATGCAGCATCCTTTCCTGCATACTCAGAACACACTTCGGCTATGCACCAATTCGCTCTTTGGACTCTTCTTGAAGAGGCGGGCTTTGGCTGTTCGCTTCAGCACTATAACCCTTTGATTGACCAGAAAGTTAAATCGCAATGGGCTTTACCTCAATCATGGAAACTGATAGCCCAAATGCCTTTTGGCACACCAACAGCCGAGCCAACCGAAAAAACATTTGAGCCGTTGGAAAAAAGAATGTTGGTCTTCAAATAAACGAATGTGATTAAGATTATGCCAACACCAAAAGAGCAAGGCTTTTTCTTCCCTGCTGAATGGCACAAACATACCAGTACTTGGCTGTCATACCCGCACAATGAGGCGTCTTTCCCCGATAAAATACAGACAATCTTCCCTTTTTACAACCAATTCGTAAAGCAAATCAGCAAAGGCGAGGTTGTAAATATCAATGTACTTGACCAAAATATGCAATCAGCAGTTGCCGAGCAGTTATTGGCAATAGGCACTGACTTAAACAATATAGTTTTTCACCATTTCAAAACCAACGATGCTTGGTGTCGCGACCACGGACCAGCCTTTGTCATAAATGGAAAGCAGAAGGCTATTGTGGATTGGAACTATAACGCTTGGGGAGGGAAGTATCCTTTTGATAAAGACAACCTTATCCCTTCCAAAATAGCAGATTATCTTAACCTTCCTGTCTTTAAACCAGACATTGTTATGGAAGGTGGCAGCGTTGATTTCAATGGCAAAGGTAGTGTGCTGACTACAACTGCCTGTTTGCTCAATCCAAACCGCAATCCGAGCCTTTCGCAACAGCAGATTGAAGAAAAATTATCTGATTATTATGGAATAGAGAACATCATTTGGCTTTCGGACGGAATAGTTGGTGATGACACGGACGGGCATATTGATGACATTGCTCGCTTTGTTGATAAAGACACGATAATAACGGTCATTGAGAAAGACAAATCAGATGATAATTACGCCATATTGCAGCAAAACCTCTCCCTTCTTTCAAAAGCAAGGCTTGAAAACGGCAAACAACCCACCATTGCGACCTTACCGATGCCGCAACCTGTGATTTGGGACAACCAACGCCTGCCTGCC
>JAISLH010000122.1 GCA_031260565.1 Bacteroidales bacterium | reverse complement strand
GATAATAGGATGTATTATCCCTATTTTTTTACCCTTTTTTGCCAAAATAAAGCGGCGTTTCATGAAATTAAAACGCCACTTCAAGAAAATGAAACGGCGTTTTGTTAAAGTAAGGCTTTGGTTGATAAAATTATGTCAGAAAAATGTCAAAGCAATCGTTAATTTGGCGAAAATGATACTTTTTTCTGTAAGTTTTTTCTAAAATTTCAATCCATTTTTTCGCCGAAAATGATGTATCTTTTGTATAAATTATTTGAGTGAATTTTGAAATTATTAAGCCAAAATATCGCTTTGCTGTTTTTTTTGTACTTTTGCCGAGCATAAAAAGAAAAAAATTATGTTTGAAATAAAATAATACAATAAAAATATAATGTTGGCGTTATTAGTATCGTGAAGAAAATTTTATTTTTATTGTTTTCCTTAGCCGCTTTGGCTCAACCTATTGTTGCATTCTCTCAGATAAATTTATCCGAGCCGTCAAATGTTACAACCTCTGTTGAATATGACGAGAAGAACAATGAATATGTGTTGGTCAAACGGGTCGGTGATTTGGTGATTGAGCGTAGAATCCTGTCTTTCAGTGAGTATCAGAACTATGATATGGACAAGATGATTGCTGATTATTGGAAAAACCGTAGCGGATCTTCAAATGTTGTCTCCACATCTGAGGGCGGTTTAGGGGACTTAATACCCTCTTTGAAGGTTAATAGCGAACTTTTTGAGACTATCTTCGGTGGTCAGGAGATTACGCCCAAACTCAATGGTAGTGCGGAATTAACGATGGGTGTTGTCAATAATTATCAGGGCAATTTGGCTTTGCAGGAAAATCAACGTTCAACGACATACTTCAAATTTGACGAAACAATACAGCTAAATGCTTCGGTGGAAGTCGGAACGGCTACATCATTCAATTTGAACTACAATACGGAGGCGACCTTTGACTTTGAGAATGAAATGAAACTTAAATGGGAAGGCAAGGAAGACGATATACTGCAACTGATTGAGGCAGGTAACATTTCTTTCCCTCTCCCTACTACTTTGATACAGGGTTCGCAAAACCTTTTTGGCGTTAAGACCAAACTGAAATTTGGAAACCTTTTAATAGACGCCATTGCCGCTCAACAGAAGTCAGAATCTCAGAACATAACTCTTCAAGGTGGCTCACAGATACAGGAAGTTCAAATCAAGGCTGACGAATATGATGAGAACAGACACTTTTTCCTTGCTCAATATTTCTACGACCATTACAACGAAGCAATGGCTACCATGCCGCTTATCAACTCCAACGTCAATATAGTCAAGATTGAGGTTTGGAGAACAAACATCGGGGCAGCCGTAACAGAGAATCGTAACATCCTTGCTTTTTCCGACTTGGGTGAAAACAATCCTTATGCCAGCGTACCGGGATTAAACAATCCTTATGGCTCGGTGATGCCCGATGATAAGAGGTCTAACTACCTGTATAATGTAGTTAATCTCAACAGTATAAGAAATATAAATGCCGTAAGTAGCTATATCCAGTCGTTAGGCTTTACTTCGGGACAGACTTATGAGAAGGTAGAAAGTGCAAGGAAGCTTTCGCAGTCCGAATATAGTTTTAATCCACGTCTTGGTTTCATTTCACTTTCTCAGGCTTTGGCTGCCGACCAAGTGCTTGCCGTTGCTTTCCGCTATCAGATAATAGGAGACACGGCAACTTATCAGGTGGGAGAGTTTTCCGATGAAGGAATTGCCGATCCCAATACTTTGGTTGTAAAACTTCTTAAATCGTCATCTCTCAATGTCAAAAACCCAATGTGGAAATTGATGATGAAGCTTGCTTATACTACTAATTTCTATCAAGTGCAGGCAGACGGCTTTAGATTGAATATTCTTTATCAGGGAGATGAAGACGGGGTGATGACAGGCTATTTTAACGAAGGAGAAAAGAAAGGCATACCGCTCATACAGCTCTTAGGCTTGGATAGAATGGACAATCAACAGAATCCTTTCCCAGACGGAGTGTTTGACTTCATACCTTTTAATGACGGAGCTTACAATCAACAAAACTATAACCAACAAAACTACAATAATCAGAACTCTATAGCCATGCCTCAGCCCACTATGCAGGGCGGAGGTGGAACAATAAAACCTGATAGGGCAACAATCTTCTTCCCTTATGTAGAACCTTTTGGAAAAGACTTGCGAGCAATACTTAATGACGATGAACTGGCGGACAAATATTGCTTTGACTCTCTTTACACTCTTACGAAGATACAGGCAAAGCAGTACCCTGACAAAGATAAATACTATTTGGAGGTGCGTTGTTCTTCTTCCTCAAGTTCCGAAATTAGCATTGGGGCTAACGTTCCGCAAGGCTCGGTGAGGGTAACAGCAGGAGGAATAACGCTGACTGAGGGAGTGGATTATATTGTTGATTATGCAATGGGGCGAGTTAAGATTATCAATCCGGGTTATCTCAACTCAGGTACTCCTATTAACGTTTCAACCGAATCCAACAATGCTTTTTCAGCTGCAACCAAATGGTTGTTTGGCTTCCGTGCCAATTACATTGTCAATCCTGACTTCAACATCGGGGCAACCTTTCTTAATCTTCACGAGACACCTTCTTTTCTGAAAGCGAATTATGGAGATGAACCTTCAAGTAATAGCATTTGGGGCTTTGACTTTAATTACCGAAAGGACGTTCCTTTGATAACGAAGCTCATTGACTTATTACCATTCTATCAAACCAAAGCACCTTCTACGCTCACACTTACTGGGGAATTTGCTCAGTTCTTGCCCAACAATCCTTCGGTGATAGGTGAATCGGGAACGGCATATTTAGACGATTTTGAAGCGGCTAAGCAATCAAGGGATTTGAAGACAATAGGCAATTGGTATTTAGCCTCAACGCCTCAGGACTATCTGACAGTCGGAGCAATGTTCCCTGAGACAAATGCTTTGTCTGGCTTGGCTTATGGCTTTAATCGTGCCCGAATGGCTTGGTATTGTATTGACGATAACTTCTATAGAGACCCTCCGTCCGGTATCAACAAGGATGATTTGTCGCAGACCTATGCACGACAGCTTTTAGTGAAAGAAATATATCCTAACAAGCAGCAGTCGGGCAGTGAAATCCAAATGCTGAGAGAGTTCAATATGTCCTTCTATCCTTCGGAAAGAGGACCTTATAACTATGATGTGTCTTCTTCATACTCGGCTGGACTGAATGCTGACGGCTCTTTACGCAACCCTAAAAGTCGTTGGGGAGGAATTATGCGTAAGATGGAGGTACCCGATTTTGAGGCGGCAAACATAGAATATATTGAGTTCTGGCTGTTAGACCCTTTTAGAGACAACCCTTCGCATAGTGGAGGAAAGCTATACTTCAATTTGGGAGATATTTCTGAAGATATATTAAGAGATGGTCGCAAGAGCTTTGAAAATGGCTTACCTGTATCAGCTGAAGTTATTGATGTGGATACTACCATTTGGGGACGAGTACCTCGTTTGCAGGCAATAGTAAATGCGTTTAGTAATGACCCTCAAGCAAGGCAGTATCAGGATATAGGTTATGACGGGTTGAATTCCGTTGATGAGGCTTCTTTCTTTACCGATTTTATGTCTTACGCTCAGGGAAATCTAACAAGTGAAGCGTATAATAAAATCTATCAAGATCCTTCTGCCGATGACTTTAAGTATTTTCGTAATTCCGACTATGACAATAATAACATTAAAATAGTAGAACGTTATAAGTATTTCAATAATGCGGAGGCTAACTCAAGGGCTGTAGATAATTCGTCTAATGAATATGGCAATCAATCATCATCTTTACCCAACGTTGAAGACATAAATCAGGACAACACATTAAGCGAAGCAGAGAATTACTACGAGTATGTATTGGATTTGACACCTGAAATGATGGTGATAGGAGAAAATTATATTACCGACATTCAACAATCCAATCCAACATTGCCTAACGGTTCTTCAGATAGCGTTTATAAATGGTATCAGTTCAAAATCCCTGTTCGTAACCCTAATAAGGTTGTTGGTGATATTAGCGGCTATCAGTCTATCCGCTTTATGCGTGTGTTTTTAAGAGAATTTGAAGAGCCTGTCGTTTTACGTTTTGGGACATTTGAGCTTGTGGCTGCGGACTGGCGAAAGTATGCAGACAACTTATTTGAAAACGGAATATACACTCCGCCTCAGACAGATAATACTCAATTCACCATTGCTTCGGTCAATATAGAGGAAAACGGAAAGCGTTACCCTGTACCTTATAACCTGCCTCCGGGAATAGAGAGAGACCAGCTTCTTAGCGGGACTACAAACGTCCTTGCCAATGAACAGGCTTTGAGTATGAAGATAGAGAACTTGGCTGACGGAGATGCTCGTGCTATTTATAAGACTACCGAGTTTGATATGCGGCAATACGGAAGGTTGAAGATGTTTGTTCATGCCGAAAAGATACATGAGCAAGATAACTATTACAATGGCGAAATATCAATGTTCATAAGGCTTGGCTCAGACTTTACCAATAATTATTATGAGTATGAAGTGCCTTTAACCTTAACTCAATGGGGAACGAGTGCTATGGATAGAGGAGCAATATGGCCCGAAAAAAACAATGTTGATATAGACCTTGAGAGATTAGTAAAGGTAAAAGAAAACCGCAATTCCAAAATACGTTCTAACGCCGCCGACATATCTTCTTCCGTTGCCTATTATGAGTATGTTGATGGCAAAAAAATGAGTGTTGTAGGCTCACCTAACATCGGTAGTGTGAAGGTTATAATGATTGGTGTCAGAAACCCGAAGAAGAAAAACATCAATGACAATGACGATATGCTGCCTAAGTCGGCTGAACTATGGATAAACGAACTGCGACTGACGGATTTCAACCGCAGTAGTGGCTGGGCAACAACAGGCTTTGCACGTACCAACTTAGCAGATTTGGGTGATTTGTCTTTGTCAGGCTCTTATCGCTCGGCAGGCTTTGGTTCTTTGGAACAGAAGGTATCTGAAATATCTCTTGACAACATCGGAACGTTTGACATTGCCACCAACCTTGAGCTTGGTAAGTTTTTCTCAGACAAAATTGGCATACGGCTACCTTTCCACTTTGATTACTCTCAGTCGGTAAGCAATCCTCGTTACAACCCTCTTGACCCTGACGTCTATCTTGCCAATGACTTGCTCAGTTATCACACCGAAAAAGAAAAGGATAGTATTCGCCGCATGGTTCAGGATTATGTAAGCCGCACCAATATCAATTTTATGAATGTCAAAAAAGATCGCGTTGGCGAAAGGGCATTGAAGCAACATTTTTGGGATATAGAAAATTGGGACGCTTCTTACTCTTATTCCACTATGTATGCAAGAAATATAGATATTGCAAACAATGAAAAGCTACAACATAGAGGCTCGTTGAATTATCAGTTTAACCCTCAGACCAAGCCTTGGAAGCCGTTCAGCAAAATGCCTGTTTTCAACAACAAAGCCTTTGCAATCATTAAGGACATATCCCTTTTCTACCAACCAAAAACTCTTTCTTTCAGAACTGAAGCAATAAGAGATTTTGAAGAAACTCTTTTGAGAGCAAAGAGCAAAGGAGACATCATTATGACTCCTTATTATTTCAAACAATTCTATTGGAATAGAGCATATAGAATACAATATGATTTGACCTCTAATATAAAGCTTGACTACGATGCCACGATGAACGCTATGATTGAAGAGCCACGCGGAAAGATAGACACAAAAGAGAAGAAAGATTCCGTATGGTCGTCTGTCTTTGACTTCGGCAGGGCACAGCAATACACTCAAAACGTTAAAGTCAATGTCTCTGTCCCTATCAACAAGATACCTTTTATGGATTTTGTCCGCCTCAACGCAGCTTACGGAGGTAAGTTTGTCTTCACAGGCTCTATGCCTGCAATGGACAGCATAGGTAATGCTATTGAGAACGAAAGAAACATTCAAATCAATCCGTCATTAAACTTTACAACCCTCTATAATAAAATACCGTTCATTAAGAAGGCTTATGACGCACAAGGCAAAAATGACAACAATCGTCCAACCAATGTGCCTCGCCGACCGATGATGGAAAAGGAAAGCAAAGATACGTTAAACAAAAAGGATAATAAAAATCCGCAAGACACCATTGAAAGCAGCCTGACTAAATTTTTGAAACAGGCAGGTTACTTTTCTCTACGTTTGATAACAGGTGTGAAATCGGCTAACCTTAGTTACAATTTACGAGAAGGCATATACATTCCGGGCTTTATGCCAAGAACCAACTGGCTTGGTGCAGACGTTGGCAATAACTTTGCTCCCGGCTTCGGCTTCATTCTTGGCTCGCAGGAGAACATTATGGAAAGGGCAATAAATGAAGGATGGCTAAGCACTAACCCTCTTATGAACAACGCTTATTGGACAAAAAGAAACGAAACGATTAACGGACAAATCAAAACCGAACTAATAAAAGAGCTTTCCATTGATTTAAGTTTTAACCGTACTCAATCCGAACAAGTCTCTTCCTATTATAAATATGACGATGTAACAGGGCGTATCAACGGACCTTTGTCTCCCAACAGCATAGGTAGCTATTCCATTTCCATTATCTCAATTCGGACTCTTTTTAGAGGGATGGGCGATAACAATATCAGCCCCGTGTTTGAAGAGTTTATGAATAACCGATTGACTATTGCCCAAAGACTTGCTGCCACCAATACTTTAAGCAACGGAAATGTCCTTGATACTATTACCGGTCAGTACTTTCCTCTTGGTTATAGCCCCATTGCTCAACAGGTTCTAATACCTGCCTTCCTTTCTGCTTATCTTGGCTCAGACCCTCACGAACAATCACTAAACCCATTCCTGTCAATACCATTGCCGAATTGGGCAATACGCTATACAGGTTTGGGAAAGATAAAGGCTTGGCAAAGTTGGGCATCGTCAATTACTATTTCGTCTGATTACAAATCTTTCTACAGAGTGGGCTCTTATCGTTTGGATAGCCGAGTTCCTTTGGACGACAGATACGATTACGGACATGAATGGGCTACTTTTGACCCTGACAACCCCGAATCTAACTTTATACCAAAGGATATTATTGATATGGTTAGCATAGATGAACGTTTCAACCCGTTGATAAAGATTGCAGTTGATTTAAAGAACAGCATACAGACCAGTTTTGAGATTACAAAAGCCCGAACCGTTACTGCAAGTTTCTCAAACCTGCAACTGACCGAAGTTAATGCCACAGGCATTATAGCAGGTGTGGGTTATCGTATTAAAGATGTAAGACTTAACATAAGGACAGGACAAAGTACGAGAGAGTTCAAAAGTGATATTTTGCTCAAAGCAGATTTTAGTTGGACGACCAACAAGACTATTTTGCGGAAGATAGACCAACGCGTTAATCTTGTGTCTTCCGGTACTGAGATTATGACCATAAACTTGTCCGGAGAGTACAACCTGACGGAGAAAGTAGTCCTTAAACTCTTCTTTAATACGGTTGTAAATACCCCTTACGTCTCAAACTCCTATCCAAACTCCACAACGCAAGGCGGCTTCGCTCTTCGAATCACCTTATAGCTTATTTTAGCCAATCCAAACATTCATTCATTTTATCCAAACTCTGCTTCATTTTCCTAAAGCGGCGTTTTAATTCAGCGGAACGGCGTTTTATTTCAACCAAGCAGTCCTTCATTTTAATAAGATGTACATCTTATTTTCATTTGATGTACATCTTATTTTATTTTGATGTACATCTTATTTTATTTTGATGTACATCT
>JAISLH010000114.1 GCA_031260565.1 Bacteroidales bacterium | reverse complement strand
ATAGTAATGGAGCAATCCCCCGTAGTCGTCCTTTACTACGACCAAGTGCTACGCTTTTCGCAAAAGAACATTGAAGGCTTAGAGTCCAACCCAATGAACTTGCTGCTGCTCAAAAAAGTAAAAAAACACTGACAACCTTTGCTTTAATTTCACTAAAACGCTATTTTATCTTAGCTAAATAGTATTTCAGCCGTCAGACTTGCTATTTTATATCAACCTATACCCACTACGTATATCCATTGTCCTTTAACCATTGCTTCGCTGGCTCACATCCAAGTTGTGCTGCCTTCTTAAAACAACTTATTGCCTGCTTTTGGTCTCCGCTGTTCCAATAAGCAGCTCCCTTAATGTAATATGCATCTGCTAACTTAGGCTCTAATTTTATTGCTTGAGTACAACATTCAATCGCCTTTTTGTATTGCCCATTCCATTTATAATAAGTATTTCCCATATTGAAATATGCCTCTGCGTAATTAGGCTTTATTTTTACTGCTTTCTCATAACATTCAATAGCCTTTTTGTATTTTCCATTCCAGTCACAATAAGTATTTCCCATATGGAAATATGCCTCTGCGTAATCGGGGTCTGCTTTTACTGCTTTCTCATAACATTCAATAGCCTTTTTGTATTGCCCATTCCATTCTTTATAAGCACCTCCCATATTCTTATATGCCACTGCTAAATCAGGCTTTAATTCTATTGCTTTCTCAAAACATTCAATAGCCTTTTCGTATTGCCCATTCCATTTAGCATAAGCATTCCCTATATTGTTATATGCGCCTGCGTCATCAGGCTTTAATTCTATTGCTTTCTCAAAACATTCAATAGCCTTTTCGTATTGCCCATTCCAATCACTATAAGCATTTCCCATATTGTTATATGCGTCTGCTAAATCAGGCTTTAATTCTATTGCTTTCTCATAACATTCAATCGCCTTTTGATATTGCCCATTCCAATTTTTATAATCCACTCCCATATTGTTATATGCGTCTGCGTAATCAGGCTCTAATTTTATTGCCTTCTGATAACATTCAATCGCCTTTTTGTATTGCCCTTTCCAATAACTATAAACGTTTCCCATATTGTAATATGCCACTGCGTCATCAGGCTCTAATTCTATCGCTTCCTTATAACATTCAATTGCTTTTTGATAATCATTGTTGTCAAAGGCTGTTTTGCCCCGTTCAAACCATTCATCAACCGTTTGTGAGTTGGCATTAAAGGCACAACAGCAAAATATCAGGCTCATAATCATTAGTTTCGTTGAGCTAAAGGTTGATTTAATTTTCATATCTTTTAATTTTAAAGTTTGTAAATCAAATATTTTCAGGCGGCAAAGGTATAAAATTTCTTTTATTTCTTATAATAAAACACTCAAATAAAGTTTCAACTTAGCCAAACAGCGTTTAAACTTAGCGAAGTAGCGTTTTAATTTGTGGAAGCAGCGTTTTAAATTCATTTGATATACATCTTATTTTCATTTGATGTACATCTTATTTTCTTTTGATATACATCTTATTTATTTTTGATGTACATCTTATTTATTTTTAATGTACATCTTATTTATTTTTAATGTATGTCAAATGAATTTAAAACGCTGTTTCCACAAATTAAAACACTGTTTGAGCAAGTTAAAACGCTGTTTCAATGAACTTAAACGCCACTTTAGCAACTTAAAACAGGGCTTTTGTGAGTTCTTTGCCTGATTTATGAAAATAAATGATTACTTTTGCAGCCTCATAATAATAAAAAACATTGGAATTGTCCTTAACCAATAAACCACATTAGAAGCCATGAAAAGAATGATATTTTTAGCAATTACGGTCGTTACTATTGCGGCATGTCAGGAGGAGATAGACATCAAACTGAATGACGCTTCGCCAAAAGTAGTCGTTGAAGCCGAACTTACAGATACCCTTCCGCCATACACCATTAGGCTCTCACACACTATAGATTTTAGTGAGCCAAACGCCTTCGCTGCAATAACTGATGCCAATATCGTTTTGAGTGATGATATGGGCAATTCGGAAACGCTTGTGCAAGACTCGGCAGGCTTCTATGGAGCGAAAACTATTATCGCAATGCCTGAGCATATTTACACCCTGTCAATCAAAACAGACGGAGAAAAGACTTACACAGCCACCTGCAAGATGCCTTCTGCCGTTGAAATAGACACCTTAGTTATGACAACATACTCTTATGGCAGCATAAGTGTAAGGATGACCGAAGTGAAATTTACAGATAAAGCAGGCGAAAAGGGCTTTTACAGGATAAAATACTATGTCAATGGAAAATTGCGGTCAGCTAATTTGGCAAATGATGAAGGCTTTGACGGCAAACAAATATCGGTATCAATCTTCGGTGACAATCCATACAATGAAGCTGAGCAACTGCATATCGGCGATAGCATTCGCATTGAGCTTTACACCATTACAGAGGATATTTACAGTTATTTCCGCAGCCTCCGCAACACTTCATCGGCTTCACCCGCCAACCCAAAATCAAACATCAGAGATGCACTTGGCTATTTCAATGTTTGCACTATGCGGTGGAAAGAAATCATTATAGAATAAAGGTATAAGCCAATATAGCACTAACAAAGAAGCCCGACAATATCAATCGGGGGAAGTGGCGTTATGAAGTTGCAAGTCTAAAAGTTTTCACTCAAAAGCCGCATCTCTTCCTTCGCCGAAGTGCCGTTATACAAGATGCGATACACTGCATCAGCAATTGGAATGGCAGACTTAATTTCTTTATTTATTGAGTTTATACTCTTGGAAGCGTAATATCCCTCCGCAATCATACTCATTTCTAATTGTGCGGAAGCGATTGAGTAACCCGAACCTATCATTTGCCCGAAAGTTCTGTTACGACTGTGCTGCGAATACGCCGTTACAAGCAAGTCTCCCAAATAAACACTGCTGTTAATATCCCGATTTTCGCATGGAGAAACAAGGTTTAAGAAGCCATCAATCTCTGATATAGCCCTCGTGATTAGCACAGCTATGAAATTATCTCCATAACCTAAGCCCTTACAAATGCCTGCTGCCAAGGCGTAAATGTTTTTCATAACACCGCCAAACTCTATTCCCTTGATGTCAGAGCTTGTTTTGGTGCAAACATAACGGCAATTAAAATTGGTAGATATTTGTTTGGCAAGTGCAGGATTTTGAGAACCGACTGTTAAGTAAGTCAGTCGCTGTGCTGCAATCTCTTCTGCGTGTGACGGACCGCTGATAACCGCCTGATGATTCAAAGAAACGCCATATCTGTCCTGCATAAAATCAGCGACAATTTGGTTAGTTTGCGGTACTATTCCTTTGATTGCTGAGATGATATTCTTTGACTTGAAAGCATTAGTATCAAGACCTTCAAACGTTTTTTCAAGGAAAGCAGACGGCACAACCAGCATAACATTATTCGCCATTTGCAGAATTTCCTCTGCATTTGTGCTGACTTTTATCTTCCGAGTCTCCAATTTACAATCACGAAGATAAAGACAATTAAATCCCGATTGACTGACACTCTGCTCTATTTCTTTTTCTCTCACCCACCAAAACACTTCATCGTGGTTCTCAGACGCTATTTTAACGATTGCAGTTGCCCAACTTCCGCTTCCAAATATGGCTATTTTCATTGCTGTTTCTTTGTTTTTAGACTGCAAAAGTACTAAATAAATGCTTAAAGTCCCTTTTTTTTATTACCTTTGCTAAAATTTATTCACTTAAAAACAAAGAAAAAACTATGAGAATACTAATCATTGGTTACGGTAAAATGGGGAAAATGGTCAAAGATGTCGCCAAAAAAAGAGGACATACTGTTGGTTTTTGCATTGACAAAACAGAGGATTGGCAGCAGTTAAATGGTGAGTTTGATGTGGCGATTGACTTTTCCATGCCAGAAATTGTGCAGCAAAACATTATGAGATGCTTTGAGTTAAACATACCAATCGTTGTTGGAACGACCGGAAGTTGGCTAAATGAGCTTGACAAATTAAAGACTTACTGCTTTGAAAACGGCAAAAGTCTGTTTTATAGCTCCAACTTTTCACTCGGAGTTTTCTTATTTAACAAGATAAATGTCTTCACTGCTCAACTTTTATCTCCACATCGGGAGTACAAAGCCCCCACAATAACAGAAATACATCACATACATAAGGTTGATAAACCTTCGGGTACAGCCTTGACATTAGCCAAGTCAATGGAGCAATATTACCAGAATACCGAGATTGAATCGGTGAGAGAAGGCGAGGTTTTTGGCGTTCATCAGGTCAAATATCAGTCAGATGTTGATTTCATTTCCCTGAAACACGAGGCAAAAAGCAGGGAAGGATTTGCATTAGGGTCTTTAATTGCCGCTGAATTCTTAGTGGGAAGACGCGGTGTTTTCACCATGAAAGACCTTATATAATGGCGTTTTGATACAATAAAGCAGTAACATAAACTTAATAAAACAAGATATAATATGTGTAAATACTTCACAATAGGAATAGATATTGGCGGAACAAATACAGAATTTGGGCTTGTCAATGCTGACGGACGCATAGTTAGCCGTCATAAAATAAAGACTTGGGACAGCCAGACGGCAGAAGAATTTATTGAAGTGCTGACTTGTAACATCAGAGCTTTGTTATCTGAGGTGAAAAGTCCTGATTCAGTAATCGGAGTCGGCATTGGAGCACCCAATGGTAACTACATTAGCGGTACAATAGAGCACGCTCCCAACCTACCATTCAAAGGAATAATAGAATTAAAGAAAGAGTTGGAAGCGAAATTTCAAGACATTAGCGGTCTTAAAATCCTGCTTACCAACGATGCAAACGCCGCTGCAATGGGAGAAATGACTTACGGAAAAGCGAAAAAAGACCAAGTTAAGGACTTCATAATGATAACTCTCGGTACTGGAGTAGGAAGTGGCGTGGTGGTAGATGGTAAGTTAGTGTATGGATATTCAGGTTTCGCTGGCGAGATTGGGCACACTATGGTTGGTAACTCAAAGAGACAATGCACCTGTGGTAAGCAAGGATGCTTGGAAACCTTTGCTTCTGCAAGCGGAATTGTTACATCTGCCATTGGTTTAATGAAGAATACCGACTTGCAAACCCCTCTTAGAGATGTGCCAACTGACCAACTTACCTGCGAAATGATAGGGAATGCCGCACAGCAAAATGACGAGTTGGCGTTGAAATGTTTTGATTTAGCGATGAAAAAGTTAGGGTTTGCCCTATCAAATGCCTGTGCAATAACTTCGCCAAAGACCATTTATTTGTTCGGAGGTCTTACAAAAGTGGGTGATGTTATGCTGACTCCGCTGCGTCAATACCTTGAAGACAATCTCTATGTTACCATTAAAGGAACGGTAAATGTTGAGTTTTCTGGTCTAAATGAGGGAGATGCTGCTATTTTGGGAGCATCTTCTTTGGTCTTAAACTAAGTTTTCAAGATACTAAAACGCCATTAAGGCACTATTAAAACGCCGTTTCAATACACCGAAACGGCGTTTTTTTTGTCCTCAAATGGCGTTTTATTAAGATAAATCACTGAAATATTGGGCTATATCAGCGTTTTATTGAGCCAAAACAAAGACTTATTGATAAAAAGGTGGCAACAAATGAAGCAAAAGGTGGCAACAAATGATTTAAAAGGTGGCAACAAATATGTCAAAAGGTGGCAACAAATGTTCAATAAGTCTTTGTTTTGGCTCAATAAAACGCAGACTTGGCTTAATAAGTCTGCGTTTTAATTCAATAAATCTTTGATTTTTGGTTAATGAAACGGCTATTTTAAGGAAAAAGTCGCCAAACTCACACCTTATATACAGGGTGTTATTGATATAATGTTAAAGAGATGATAAAATGAAACGGCTACTTTTCAAGCCCAAGTCGGTAACCTCGCACTCCATAATAAAGGAGATAGATGTATGAAATCAAGGGTACGATGAATGAAAGTCTTATGTTACCAGTCAAATCTGTAAGTAATCCTTGCAGTGGAGGCAAGACTGCACCGCCCAAAATCATCATTATTAAAATGGAAGACGCCGTTGCAGTTTGAGTTTTATCAAGTTTTGCTATTGCCAAAGTGAAGATATTTGACCACATTATGGAGTTAAACAACCCAATAGACAGCAAAGCCCAAACGGAAAAGTCCCCTTTCATTGTGATGGAACAAAGAATTAGCACTGCATTTGCAAGAGAAAAAACTGCCAAAGTCCTTGCTGGACGACTTTTTCCAATGAAAAAGCACAGGAAATTCAGTAACATAAAACAGAGAAACAAAGAAACTTGAGCGAAAGTTAAGTGATGTAGTGAATAATTTATGGCGAAAATAACTGAAAAACCTGCGACTGCCAACAGCAACATAAAGAGTAATTTCTTGTTTTTCGCCATTTTGCTAAGACTGATTGAGCCAAGAAAGCGTCCAATCATAGCACCTCCCCAATAGTAAGACAGGAAGCTGGCAGCCAAAGTCTCTGACATTGCAGCGGTAGATCTTAGAAATGACACAAGATTACTGCCTATTGCAACCTCTGCTCCAACGTAAAAGAAGATGCCAAGTGCTCCAAGAATGACGTATTTCCTTTGAAAAATTGATGAAGAAGTGGCGTTTTGTGCGTTTGAAGTCTCCATTTTGTCGTTGATTTTTGACCAGTAAATGAATGCGGAAAGCAATAATAGCAACGCTGAAAGGAAGAGATATGGCACTATAACGGCAGAAACGTCATTGGAATCCTTTGTGAAGTTGGCGAAAATCAGGTAACCTCCAATTGCAGGACCAAGAGTTGTGCCAAGAGAATTAAAGGCTTGTGAGAGGTTAAGTCTTGAAGAAGCGGTGTCAGGACTGCCAATCACAGCGACAAAAGGGTTAGCTGCTATCTGTAAAAAGGTCAATCCGAGTCCCAAAACAAAGAGTGCAGCCAAAAAGTAGCCGAATTGCAAGTGGTAATATGCTGACATAGCAAACAGAAAGCAAGCAATAGAACCAATAAGTAAGCCTATGACGAGAGTTTTTTGGTAACCCCAAACGCTGATTGGGTCATTTCCTGTTCTGGAACAAAGAAAAAACACTAAAGAACCTAAGAAATACGCTATGAAAAAGGCGAATTGAACTATGTTTGCGGCGAAATGAGACAGCGAATAGGCGTTTTGTAAGTACGGAATCAAGACATCGTTCAGCGAAGTAATGAATCCCCACATAAAAAACAGCACTGTGACGGAAATCATCGGCATTATTGCGGCGGAGTTATGGCGTTTTATCATCGTTGTTATGGTGTTTTATTTGTGTGGCAAAAGTAATAAAAAATCACAAAACGCCATAAAACTCCAAAAAAGATGAAGAAATCTTAATGAAGAAGTGAAGACTTATTGATGATAAGGTGAAGAAAAATTAGTGGGAAAGTGAAGACTTATTGATGAAGATGCTGGATTTTGAGAACGAAATGTCTGTCAATTTTGTTGCGCAAGCTGTAAAGTAAGAAGCAATAAACGAAGTATGACAACAGGGCAATGACTGCTATAATGGATTGATTCAGCGTTGGGAAGTATTTAGTCAGCACTATAACAACGGCAAGCAGCACAATTAACGGCACAATAAAGGCTAAAACAACTGCTTTAAGTCCTAAGGATTGAGCGATAAGTATCTGAACTTCCTCCCCTATTTCATAGCTTTGGGCGTCATTAGTCTTGACATTGATGGTCTGATCTTTCTTATCTAAACTCGTGCAAGCGGCTTTTGCGTGGCAAGAAGCACAGGCTGACTGACGATGTATTACTACTTTAACAGCGTTATTACTTCGTTCTATCACGGTTGCTATCTGATTTAAGCAGTTGCTTTCCTTCATTATATTATTTGTATTGAATGACTTTCTATCTTTGTATTATTGCCTTCCAAAGTTTTTATAAAGACTGTGTCGCCTTTTTTCTTTGTTATTTCAACCTTTTGTCCGTTATATAATTTGATTTTCTTTTGTTTTCCGTATGTTTGTCCGCCATCTTCGGAGTCGTTAATCAAGCCATTGGCGTCAAAAACTATTGCATAATCCTCCGAAGATATGGCGTTTGTTCGTATCAAACCTAAGGAAAAAGATGCCAAAGTCAGGATAATGGCAGCAATAAAGCAGTAAAATGGGAGTGTTTTGTTGGCGGTTACGAAATAATAAAAGCAGAACAGGCAGCAAGAAATCAGTAACATAACGATAGTAATTATTGACCACGTAACGGGCAAACACCAACCTGCTGCAGTTTTTAGCCAAGTAAGCACAAAAAAATCGGCAAGAGGATAGCTTTCTCCTTTTAATTTGGCGTTGCTGATCTTGAGATTTTCTTTGGTATTGTGGTCATTTGGGTTTAGTTTAATGGCACGTTCGTAGTACAAAATGGCACTTGGCAGGTCGGAAAGCTTGAAATAAACGTTACCGATATTGTAATTTAGTCTCCAATCATCAGCGTATTTAGGCTCAAGAGTCAGGTACATTTGAAGAGATTCTTCGTAACTTTGCTGCCTGAAAAGAGCGTTTGCCTGCTGCAATAATGCCTTATCCTGATTGGCAAAACTTAGACTTGAAGCAAACAAAAGGCTGATAATTGAGAGGAGTTTTATTGTTTTGCGGCTCATAATGCTTGATGTTTTTAGTTGTTATTCTTTAATTTGTTTTCCAATTCGCTTATTATTGCGACAGATTTGTAGTATATATCCTCATTTTGTTCGGCGTTTTGCTCAGGTGAAAACCTTATTATTTCACATCTTTCTAAAAGAGTTATCATCTCAGTTATGCAGTCTTGCTCCATATTATATGCCGTTAGTGTGTTGGTGATTCGCTCTTTGCTCAAATCAAAACGCTCAATTCCAAACTTATCTTCAAGATAACACCACAAAGATTTGGAGATTTCGGCGATAAAACCTTCATTATCCTGTTGCAATAACAAAGACTGAGCAGTTCTTAAACGCCTTATCGCCACCTTATTTGCTTTGCGTAAGCGGACGTATTTCAGGTCTTTGTTCATCTCTATTCGCTGTCTTTCAAGCAGGATAAAGGCAGTTGTCAAGGCAAGAATTAGGATAACAACAAGCCAAAACCAAAGACTGCTGAAAGGATTTGGAGATAAATGATGCAGTTTATCAATGTTTTTCATGGGTAATAACGCCTTATGACGGTACTTTTCTCTTTCACTTCGCTGCTGAGAAAGGGCATCGCTATCTTTTCCTTTACTGATATTGAGGTTGTAAGATGCAGATTTAAGAGTCAGAAATTGCTTACTTTCCGTGTCAAAAAAGGATATTGCCAATGAATCAATGGTGAATTTGCCGTCTTGACGTGGGATAACGATGTATTCAAATGTGCGTTTGCCTGATATTCCGCTTTCACTTTTATGTATTTCATCAGTGATTGTAGGCTCGTATATCTCACAATCAGACGGAAGTTTCAGCGGTAATTTATCAATAAGTGTTATGTTCCCTGCTCCTGAAATGGTGTATTTTAATGTTATTGCTTCGTTTGCCTTGCACTCAGTCCTATCTACTGATGACCAAAGGCTAAACTTTCCCACTGCTCCAATGTAGTTATCGGGCGTGTTAGGCATTGATTTGACGTTTATAGTTACTGAGTTTGAAGAGAGTTTCTTTTGTATTGGCTGGTTTTGAACGCTGAACATTGATGAGAAAAACGGGTCATTGAGAAAGTTATCAAAGAAAGGATCACCCGTATTTTGGCGACTTCCGCGAGTTTGAACGTGAGCTGTTACTTCTATGTCAAGAGGCTGTATTGTCAAGTTGCCGCTTTGCTGTGGATAAACTAAGACTTTACGTATTACAGCGGTGTTATAGACCCGTCCGTCAAAAGTTTCACGACTTAGTTGTGGCTGTTTTTGGGTGTCAAGTTCTTCAAGCCAAAAGCCTTTACTGATAGGTGAGCGTTCAATCTGATACTGCGAAATATTGACCAATGAGTATAACTTATACGTTAAAATAATCTGTT
>JAISLH010000030.1 GCA_031260565.1 Bacteroidales bacterium | reverse complement strand
TCATTCATTGTTACCTCCTTCTAAATCTGCCACAATAGCATCAATAGCCTTTCGCAATTCATCCTCGCGTCTCACAATTTCAGTGATTTTTCTATTCAGTTTGGTAATATCAACTCTTTCGCGAGTGTCTTCTTGCTCTACATAACTCGAAACGGCAATGTTGTAGTCGTTTTCGCCAATGGCAGAATTATCAACAAGGTTTGTAAAGTACTCAATATTTTTCCGTTTTACAAAAGCATCCAGAATTTTAAGGCGGTTTTGTTCCGACAGCTTGTTTTTATTGCCCTCATGAACAAATTCTTTTGAGGCATCAATAAAAAGCGTTTTGTTGTCGGTTTTACTTTTTTTCAAAACAATGATACAAGTGGCAATGCTTACACCAAAAAACAGATTGTCGGGCAATTGAATGACGGTGTCAATATAATTGTTATCAATAAGGTATTTACGGATTTTTTGTTCCGCTCCACCTCTATAAAGTACGCCCGGAAATTCTACAATGGCTGCCGTGCCGCTTGTGGAAAGCCAAGCCAACATGTGCATGGTAAAGGCAAGGTCGGCTTTTGATTTTGGGGCGAGCACACCAGCAGGCGAAAAACGTGGGTCGTTAATCAGCAACGGATTAGCATCTCCATCCCACTTGATAGAATAGGGCGGATTGGAAACGATGGCATCAAATGGCTCATCGTCCCAATGCTTAGGGTCTAAAAGTGTGTCGCCGTGGGCAATATTAAATTTCTCGTAGTTGATGTCGTGCAAGAACATATTGATACGGCAGAGATTGTAGGTCGTAATGTTCTTTTCTTGACCATAAAAACCTTGTCGCACATTTTCCTTACCCAATACTTTGGCAAATTTCAACAAAAGCGAGCCACTTCCACAAGCAGGATCATAAACCTTATTTACTTGTTTTTTGCCCACAACAGTAATTTCCGCAAGCAGTTCTGCAACTTCCTGTGGAGTATAAAATTCACCACCTGATTTTCCTGCATTACTTGCATACATGGTCATCAGAAACTCGTAGGCATCGCCAAAAGCATCAATGGTATTGTCTGTAAAAGTGCCCAATTGCAGTTCGCCAATGGCATTGATAATTTTCACCAACAATTCGTTGCGTTTGGCGACAGTTGCTCCTAACTTATTGCTATTTATATCAATATCATCAAATAATCCTTTCAAATCGTCTTCACTGGCAGCCCCTTTAGCTGAATTTTCAATATTTTTAAAGACCCGGCTCAAAGTTTCGTTGAGATTGGCATCGTTGGCTGCGTTTTTGCGGACATTTTCAAAAAGTTCGCTTGGCAGAATATAAAAACCCTTTTCAACTACCGTTTCTTTTCTGCCAAATTCGGCTGCTTTGTCGTCCATTTTAGCATAATCAAAACTGCTGTCCGTTCGTTGTTCGTCTTTGTTAATATAGATGGTCAAGTTTTCCGAAATAAATCGGTAAAACAGCATCCCCAACACATACGATTTGAAATCCCATCCGTCCACGGAACCTCGCAGGTCGTTTGCAATTTGCCAGATAGCGCGGTGTAGTTCCGCTCGCTCTTGTTCTTTACTCATTAAATTATTCTATTATTTACGCTGTCAATTCAAAGCAATATTTTCTTTTGTATTTTTTGGTTAAAACAAGCAAATTCTTTATATCTACATCTAACATTTCTGAAATTTCAAACAATACTTTAAGCGGCGGTTGCGTCACGTTGGAACACCAACACAAAACATTTGCTACATCTTTGCTTATGGATTTTGCCAATTATATACCTATTTTGTGCTGTTCTCCAAAAACTACTTTTTGTAGATTATTCTCTTTCATCGCTTTTTTTCTTGATAGTAAGTATAAAGATATTGATAATTTTTCGTTTTCTGGTCTTCAAAACACATTATGCTTATAGATGTAATTCTTCTTTGATTTTCTCTATTTTTTCCTCTGCTAAAGCTGCGTGAGTCTCTATAGTGTCATTGCCGGAAAGGGTACTTGCTACTCCAAAATAGAACTTGAGTTTCGGCTCTGTGCCACTTGGTCGCATTGAAATCTTGGTGCCGTCCTCCAAAAACCACTGCAAGACGTTGGATTTAGGGAGTTGTGTTGCGGCGGTGTCTAAATAATCTACTGACTTAACAATACGCTGTCCCAAAAGAGTATGAGGAGGGTTTTCTCTAAAGTTTTTCATCATTGAAACAATCTCTTCTGAACCGCTTTTACCCTTGCGAACTATTGAAAGAAGGCTTTCGTGAAAGAAACCATAGTTTTGGTAAATTTCAACAAGAATATCGTAAATCGTTTTGCCTTGTGAAGCAGCCCAAGCAGCAATTTCCGCTATCAGACAGCAACCTGAAACAGCATCTTTGTCTCTTACAAAATCACCAATCAAATAACCATAGCTCTCTTCGCCTCCTCCGATATACTGCTCCTTACCCTCAAGGCTAAGAATCTTATCTGCAATGAATTTAAAGCCCGTCAGAACCTCATAACATTTAACATCATAATTAGCGGCAATACGCTTTATCAACTCAGAACTGACGACCGTTGAAACGATATACTCTTTGCCCGTGAGTTTTCCTGCTTTTTGCCATTGTGAAAGGAGGTAGTAGGTGATGATTGAAGCAGTTTGGTTGCCGTTAAAAAGAATCCATTTGCTGTTATGGTCTTTCGCTGCCAATGCTTCGCGGTCTGCGTCTGGGTCAGTGGCAAGTAATATGTCGGCGTTAATGATTTGTGCAAGCTTTAAGCCCAAGTCTAATGCCGAATGCTCTTCTGGATTAGGCGAAACGCAAGTTGGGAAGTTGCCATCGGGCTTTGATTGCTCCAAAACAGAATGTACATTGTTAAAACCAAACATTTGCAAGGCTCTTGGCACTATTTGTCCGCCTGTTCCGTGCAGAGGAGTATAGACAATCTTCAAATCATTATGCTGCTCTATTGCTTTGGGCGATAGACTCAAAGATAAGACACGCTGCAAATAAATATCGTCAAAATCTTTTCCAAGTATGGTTATGTTTTCATTTGATTGCTGACTCTTGACCTGCGAAAAGTCTGTAATCTTATTTACTTGCTCAATAACGGATGTGTCATGTGGTGCTACCAACTGCCCTCCGTCAGACCAATAAGCCTTATATCCGTTGTATTCTTTGGGATTATGAGAAGCGGTAATCATAACTCCACCGTCACATTGCAGCTCTCTGACGGCAAAAGACAGCACAGGAGTAGGGTGAAGTTTTTCAAAAATAAAGACATCAAAACCATTAGCAGCAAAAACCTTTGCCGTAATGTCGGCAAACTTTACACTATTGTTGCGAGAATCAAAAGAAATAACGACTTTGAGCTTTTTGTTTGGATTTTGCGATATTATGTAATTGGCAAAGCCCTGAGTAGCCATTGCAACGGTGTATTCGTTCATACGATTTGTTCCAATGCCCATTATGCCTCTCAATCCGCCTGTGCCAAATTCAAGATTACGATAAAAAGCATCATTAAACTCTTCGGGATTATCTTCTTTCATCTTAATGATACATTCTTTGGTATCATTATCTATACCCGTTGTTAGCCACTTTTGAGCATTTGCCAAAGCAGCACTATCTATTGTTGTCATATTTTTTCAGTATTTGTAAATAAAAAAATGAACGAAGCCAAGCAACCCTACTTTGCCTTTTCCACTAAGGCAGATAGGCTCTTCGCTTCTTTTAATAATTCCTCTGCTTTATCGGGATTAGGGGCTAATCCTTCATCAGCGGTGTATAAATGAGCAAGATTAGTCAGTACTATAATAGCCTCATTTATTTTCTGCCCATTCCAAACCACGTCATTGTTTGTAAAAGACATTACAGATGTATCTTTGCCTGCTGCAGAAAGAGCTTTCTCATACCAAAGTTTTGCTTCCGTATGGTCTTTGCCAACAACATTTCCTTCGGCATAATAATCGCCTACTTTGCGACAAGCCAAAATATCATCTCTATCTGCACACACTCTATACCAAAGGTAAGCCCTTGCTTCACTCTTTACAGTGCCTTGCCCCTGCTCATACATCATTGCAACCTTGATTTGAGACGGAATATTGCCTCTTTCTGCTGCTTTCAGATAATAATTAAACGCTTCTCTGATATTAGCCTCGCAACCTTTGCCTTCTTCTCTCATTGTTGCCGCCTGATACATTGCATCAACATTACCGCCCTTTGCTGCTTTTTCAAACCAAACCAATGCTTGTTTATAGTTCTGCAACTGCCCTATGCCGCTGTAATACTGCTTTGCAAGCTCAACTTGTGCCTGTACATTGCCGCTTTTGGCTTTTCGCTCAAAGTTCTGTGCCGATACAACATTGGCTAAAAATAGCAAAACAGCCATTAAACATACTTTTATTGTATAATTTTTATTCTTCATATTCCCATAATTTATTTTTTGTCCAATATTCCATAGCCGTAGGGTAGCCATATTGGAATGCTAACTTAATATAGTTTATTCCCATGACAATATCCTTTTCTACACCTTCCCCTTCATAAAGCATTTTGCCCACAATGAACTGAGCTTTTGCTAAAACACCCCTGTCGGCTGCCGCTTTGAAGTACTTAAAGCCTTGTTGCGGGTTTTTATCCACGCCAACGCCCTGACAATACATCTGCCCAAGACAATAATAGGCTTCATAATTTCTGTTCTCAGCCGCAATCCGCAGATATTTCAAGGCTAAGGTGTTGTTCTTTTCAACTTCCACCCCATAGTAATACAACTCTGCCAAAGCCATAATGGCGTCTTGCTGGTTCTGTTCGGCTGCTTTGCCGTACCAATAGGTCGCCTTCTGAATATCTTTCGGCATTCTTTCGGCTCTTTCATACATTCTTCCCAGACGATATTGAGCGTCTGCATCTCCGTTTTCCGCATCACGAACAAAGGTCTGCGAAAAGGCTGCTTGCGTAAGTGCAAAGCATAAAACAAATAAGATATTTCGTGTCATTTTATCAAAATTTTGAGCTACAAAAGTAAGGTTTTTTTTTAAATCAACAAATTTTTCATAACTTTGCAACTTAATTTTTTAACTACGAAATGATGAAAAGGTGTATTATATCTATGTTTGCGGCTGTTGTTCTTTGTTCTTGCGTAGGCAACAAAGCCAAGTTAATTGTCAAAGTTGAGGCAATAAAAGAGGGAAATGTTGAATTACGTTACATAACTCCTCATGAGCAAGAAGGGGAAGCAATGAACATTTTGTACAAATCAACTTTCAAGGACGGCAAGATAGAAATTGAGTTGGACAGCCTTCAATTTAACAAAGGCAGAAAGGATTGTATGCTTTTCATTTCCGACAATGAGCATATCAAAGGGGCGTCTCTACCTGTTGTTTTAGAAAAAGGACGAACTGTAAAGCTCGATATTCCTGTCAATAGTAGCGGTCAGGTTACTTATAGTGGCACAAAACACGCTGAAGTCTTTAATCAATTTTGGAATACGATACAAACCGAGAGCGTGAATATGAGTCAGCGTAATGCCAACCTCAATTCGTCTTACGCAAATATGGAAAAGGCGTTTAGAGAGTACATTAAAGAATATCCAGACGCAGAAATATCTTACATACTCTTGACTTACGTAGTGCAATCTATGCGACAGGATACCGAAAATGCTCTTTTGGCTTACTGCAATGAGCTTTGCTTGGAAAGTAAATCCGATAATAAATGGAGGAATACGTTCTGTGAAATTCTGCAAGGCTTACAACTTGCCAAGATAACGGCTACTAAAATCGTCTTTACAGCACAAGACAAGGACGGAAACATTTATTCAGAACGTGATATTAAAGGAAAATATATTTTAATTGACTTTTGGGCTTCGTGGTGCAAACCTTGCAAGGAAGAGATGCCCCATTTGAAGGAATTATATACTCAATACAAGGATAAGGGGCTTGAAATCGTCAGTATTTCTATGGACAGCAAGCGACATGAATGGCTGAGTTATCTGACCAATAACCCAATGCCGTGGCTTTCTTTAATGGGAGAAGCACAGACATTGAGCGAACGCTATGGCATAGAATACATTCCGTTCAATCTTCTCTGCGATGAACAGGGTAATGTATTACAAAAAAATATTCATGGTGCTGAATTAGACAACGCAATCAAAGTTTTATTTGACAAGTAAGATGAA
Organism: Bacteroidales bacterium; assembly: GCA_031260565.1. Taxonomy (GTDB): domain Bacteria; phylum Bacteroidota; class Bacteroidia; order Bacteroidales; family P3; genus JAISGN01. Next base: position 688 of record JAISLH010000030.1, on the reverse strand, counting down.
AAGGCGGAAACGTATCACAATTACTTTACTCTGTTTGATAGTTAGTGTTGCGTTAGGTATCTTTTCAATAAAACTTGGTGCTGTTTCACCAACAGACAAAGACTATTCGCCGCAGTCAAACACCAATTCCAGTAGCTACAATCAAAAAACATATAACCATAACCCTGATTCGCTGAAACACAATCAGCAAAGCCGCACTTTTTATAACATTCAAACCAAGCGAAAAACCCCTTTAATAGAACTAAATACCGCAGACACGTTGGACTTGCAAGCCCTCGTTGGCGTGGGACCTGCTTACGCCAGATGGATTTTTAATTACAGGAATAGCCTTGGTGGTTTTGTGCGTATTGAACAACTGAAAGAAGTGCCTAAAATGACGGTTGAATTATATGAAAAGTTGCTTCCACAAATTATATTGGACGCATCACAAATCCAGAAGATTAACATAAACACAGCAACCTATCAAGAGCTCTATCGGCATCCCTATATAGACTATTTTATCGCCAAAGCAATCATCCGATACCGCACAACAGAAGGACAATTTCAGACTTTGGACGACTTAAAAGCTATTTACCTCATTGACGACTCAACATTCAGAAAGCTAAAACCCTATTTGGTCTGCACAAAAGAGGACTAAAATAAATCATTTATCCACAATAATTTCCTAAAGCGGCGTTTCGTGACGCTA
>JAISLH010000084.1 GCA_031260565.1 Bacteroidales bacterium | reverse complement strand
TTCCTGCTGTAAAATCAACAACGTTTACTGTTGTAGAAATACCATTTACGTCAGACTCATAAACCTTTTGTCCTAACATATTAAATATTTCTACTTTGTTCATTTTATAAGATGATGCCAACATAACTTCATTCTTTGCAGGATTTGGATAAACGTAAGTCAAATTATTTATTTCAACATCATTTAAACCACTTCCTTCAATGATAGGAAAAATAAATGCGTGTACGTCAAAACCATTAAAAAGAGTTGAAGCATCTACCCAGTTACCTTGATAGTTCAGATAAATGGGAAATCCTTCAGAACAACCAGCGTCTGTAGTTGAAATAATAACATCAGTAGAAGTTGCTGTATATTCAGGGAAATAAACGCCCAAAATAAAGGATTGAGAATTTACAGGTTGTGCAAAGTTATAAGAATTCATAACCCATTCACCTTCTACCAAATCAGATGTACTGTATGTGGTTGATGCCAATACAGATAATCCATCATTCAACATTTCAATATCTGGAGTTACCACATCACCATCCCAATCATTCATTGCCATAAAAGCAATTCCAGTAACTGTTTTTGCTGAGCTAAATACATAACTTTGACCAGCACCTCCGAAAAATCCTGACCCTGTAATAGGAAGTTGGTAGCCTTGATAGGTGAACACATAGTAACCAGGATCTTCTATGTCTGCACAATCATTGAAAATTGGAGGCAAATACATAGTTGCCTTTTGAATAGGCTGAACCTTAGAGTTGTTATCAGCTACTTGAACTTGCTGCTTGCCTTCTAAACTGCCTACATTAACCATTTGTTTTTGAGCAAAAGCTCCTACTGATAGCCCTATCGCAAGGACTGAAAGAATAATTTTCTTCATGATAATTTTTGTTTGTTTGTTTGTTATTAAGTTTTAATTAAATTTCAAGGTGCAAACGTACAAAAAAAATTTCAATTAAAATCATCTTTTTGCAAAAAAAATCAATTTTTTTTACCATAAATCCTTTTTTTTTGTTATTTAATGTTAATTTTGCCACGAAAAAAAGGACATAAAATGAGAGAAGAAATTATCAACAAAGCATTTGAAAACAGAGAGTTGCTGCAAGATTTAGCCGTTGCTCAAGAAGTGAGAAACACCATTGACGACTTGGACAGGGGAATCATACGAGTAGCAGAGCGAAAAAATGACTCGTGGGAGGTAAATCAAGGGATAAAGAAGGCAATTTTGCTCTTTTTTTCACTTTGTGATATGAAGACAATGCAGGTCGGCGACTTTGAATTTTATGATAAGATTCCGCTAAAAGGCAACTTTCAATCGCTTGGCGTAAGAGTTGTACCACCTGCCTTTGCTCGCTATGGCAGCTTCTTGGCACGGGGAGTGGTGCTGATGCCTTCCTATATAAATATAGGTGCTTATGTAGATGAGGGGACTATGGTGGATACTTGGGCTACCGTTGGCTCGTGTGCTCAGATTGGAAAGCACGTTCATTTGAGCGGAGGAGTAGGAATAGGCGGCGTTTTAGAGCCTCTAATGGCTGAGCCTGTCTTAATAGAGGACAACTGCTTCATTGGCTCAAGGTGTATAGTCGTTGAAGGGGCAAGAATATGTGAAGGGGCGGTGCTGGGAGCAAACACGACCATAACACAATCAACAAAAATTATAGACGTTAGCCACGATGAGCCGATAGAATATAAAGGAATAGTACCTGCAAACTCTGTTGTCATTCCGGGAAGCTACACTAAACACTTCGCTGCTGGGGATTACAATGTTAATTGTGCCTTAATAATAGGCAAGAGAAAAGAATCCACCGACAAAAAGACCTCTCTCAACCAAGCTTTGCGAGATTTTAATGTAGCGGTGTAACACAGCATTTTCCTAAAACGCCGTTTTATTTTTCTAAAGCGGCGTTTCAGCGTCACGAAACGCCACTTTAGAAAATTAAGGTGGCGTTTTGTTTTGATGTATTAAATGTTTGATTTGTATTAAAACCTGATTTGTGCGAGTGCCTCTTCCTCTGCTTGCCGCATTGCTTTGGCTTCCTGCTCTGTTTTGTCTTTTAAGCCGCAGAGATGAAGGATTCCGTGAATTATTACACGCCTTAACTCCTGTTCAAATGGGACATTGAGGCTTTGGGCGTTGTCTTTGATGCGGTCAATGGAGATAATGATGTCGCCGTAAATGGTTTCGCTTTCTGTGTAGTCAAAGGTTATGACATCGGTATAAAAGTCGTGATTGAGGTATTGGTTATTGACTTGCAGCAAATATTCATCATCACAGAACAAATAGGTTATTTCCCCGACTTTTCTGCCGTATCGTGCTGCCACTTCGACAATCCAAGTTTTTAAGGCTTTGCGAGGGATTGGCAGTTTGAAGTCTGTATTGGATAAAACGGTAATAGCCATTGGTGAAAGAGGATAATTTAGTTCTGAATTAGCGTTTTGAGGAAGTAGTTTTTGAACTTGCTTTGGCGGTTTTGCAGTTGGTTCATCTCAATGCCATTGACATAAAATACCATCTCCAATCCCTTACCCTCTTCCAGCACATAGACTTCGTTGGTGAGGACTTTGATGAGGCTTTCGGGCGTTTCGTGGTCGTTACTTTGAGCTATGTCCTGATTGAAATCAAGGTCGGCGAAGACATTGCTTTCACTAAGCAAGGCAAAACTCATACCTCCAATACATTGAGCAAAGGAAAACTCCAACTTGTCTTCATCTTTCAGCTTGTAAAACGCCATTTCGGTAGCCTGAGCAACAGCTGTAGAAATTAGACCGAAGTAGTTATGAAGATTATACTTATCACAAACATCCTCAATCATTCGTCCTATTTGATAGGCGTTGCTCTTACCGACTTTAATCTTTGTTATCTCGTTTTTCATTGTTGTTGTTTATTTTTTATATCACCAAAATATCGTTATAATCTCACGGAAACTCCTGCATTGATAATACCCTTATAGCCATACCCAAACTCTATGAAGCCTCCAATATCTTTTCCTACCCTCAAACCAAGAGGGCTGATGTGCATATTGAAGAATCCTAATGACGGGAAATCACTATTGGATACTATAGCAATAGTTGCACCAGCTCCAATCAAGCCATACAGTTGCCAAACTGGTCTATAAACGTAATTGACCACAAATTCTGCTGTAATGGTTGGGTATATTCGCGTATGCTCTTCAAAAGTCCCATGAACTTCTTTTTTTAACATCACACTATTGAAGTCTATTAAGAACGAGCCACCCAAAGCTATCCTTTTATTAAACCAATATCTGTACGTAGCAAAGGGGGCAAAAGCACTATAAGAACCGGGCTTCACAAAATAACCACCTGTAACGATAGTTGCACCTACATCTCCAATCAAAGTAACGAGTTGAATGTCGCTTACCAAACCTAATCCTGCCGTAATCTCGTGCTTTTTCAGAAGCTGGTCTGTTGATGTTGTGGTCTGTGCCTGACTGCTCATTGCAAACAAAGCGAGTAAAAGAGTAATGGATAATTTCCTAATCATAAGCTAATATTTTGTTATTTATTTCTTCTTAAATGTATTGACTATCGCTATTAGATAGCCCAAGACAATGAATGCTCCCGGTGCCAAAACAAAAACCAATATGCCGTCATTATCACCTATAAACTTCATATCAAAAATAGACCCCGAACCAAGTATTTCCCTGATTGCACCAAGTATAGTCAGGGCAAGAGTGAAACCAAGTCCCATACCCAAGCCGTCAAGCATTGAATCTGTAACGTTATTTTTGCAGGCGAAGGACTCTGCTCGTGCCAAGATAATACAATTAACAACTATCAGCGGAATATACAGCCCAAGTGTCTCATACAAAGCCTGAACATATCCCTTCATCACCATCTCCAGCAGTGTAACAAAGGAGGCAATGATGACTACAAAAACAGGTATTCGGACATTGTCCGGCACTATGTTTTTGACAGCCGAAATAGCCATATTGGAGCATATCAGCACAAAGGTCGTACAAAGCCCCATTCCCATGCCATTGATAGCCGAAGTGGTTGTGCCGAGCGTTGGGCACATACCTAAAAGGAGTACAAATGTAGGATTCTCCTTAATTATTCCATTTAATATGATTTGTAGTTTTTTCATATCCGGTTATATTTTCATTATCATTAAGTTATTGTCTATTGACATTGTGCTGATGTCTATTGACATTAAGTTGATGTCAATTGACATTGTGCTGATGTCAATTGACATTAAGTTGATGTCAATTGACATTGAGTTGATGTCAATAGACATTGAGTTGTTGTCAATAGACATTAAGTTGTTGTCAATAGACATTAAGGCTGAGGCTTTCATTTATAACGTGTTTTTATAGTTTATAAATGCGTCAAAAGCATCCTGAACAGCTTTGAGAAATGCCCTTGAAGAGATGGTTGAAGCCGTTATGGCATCAATATCTCCGCCGTCTTTTTTGACCTCAAACTTTGTAGTGGCAGGGTTTTTTCCCTTTATGCTGCGATTGCTTTTGTCGGTCTTAAACCAATCCACTATCTTCGATCCCAAGCCCGGTGTCTCGGCAGCAGAAAGGACAGAATAATCAACAACAGTCCCCTCAGCGTCCAAACCAACCATAATATCTATCCTGCCTCCGTAGCCCTCTGTGGAATAAGTCTGCACTGCCGCACCAACAAGTTTGCCGTCCTTTTCAGCAGGATAAATAACAAACTTATCTGCTCTGCCGTCAAGGGTTATTTCGACAGGGTCTTTGAGAGTTGCATCTTTGACTGGCAACACTGCTTTGATTGCGTTTTCCTGTTTTGCCCTGTCTGCCTTTTCTATCGGTTCTTTGGTGATAGCATACCCACCAGCCAAAAGAGCAGCAGCTCCAAGTGTGATAAAGGTCAGCGACAGGAGCATATTCTTCAATGATGATTCTAACTTTGCCATAATCGTTTATTTGTTTTTGATTGTTTTATGACCAAAAGGCTTTGGTTTTGAAGCTTTGTTTATCAGAGGAACAAGAGCATTCATTATCAGTATGGCGAATGACACACCTTCGGGCATTGTACCAAAGCAGCGGAAGAGAATTGTCAGCAGACCGCAACCACAGCCGAAGATGATTTGTCCTTTATGCGTTATAGGTGAGGTAACCATATCCGTTGCCATAAAAACAGCTCCAAGCATCATTCCTCCTGCCAGCAGGTGATAAAGAGGATTGACGTAGATAGCAGGGTCTATCTGCCAAAGAATGGCTGTAAAGATTGCTGCCGAGCCAAGAAAAGCCACAGGGATATGCCAAGAAATTACCTTCTTGTATATCAAATACAGACCTCCGATAATGATTGCCAATGCCGAAACTTCCCCAAACGAGCCGCCTTTTGAACCGATGAACATGTTCATAATATCAGGCAGAGCTTGGTGTTGTTTGATTAACGACAGGGGAGTAGGTCCTGTGATAGCGTCTGTTATTTCAAACAGAGGTTTAGGGCTGACCCATTGCGACATTGCGACAAAGGTCGGAAAAGACAGGAACAGGAACACACGTCCTACAAGAGCAGGATTAAATGGATTCTTTCCCAAGCCACCGAAAGACATCTTTCCCACACCTATTGCTACCAACGCACCTATGATTGCTATCCATAGAGGCAGGTTAGAAGGCAGGTTGAATGCCAGCAGTATTCCTGTTATCACTGCTGAGCCGTCAGTGATTGTCATTTCGCCTTTTAAGATGAAGCGTTGTATCAACCATTCAAACAAAACGCAGGCTGCAACTGTCGTTAAAGTCAGTAGCAGTGCGTCCATACCAAAATAATAAATACCGACAGCAAATGCCGGCAGTAATGCTATAACTACATTCCACATCACAGACTGAGTTGTCTGTCTGCTTTGCACGTGTGGAGAGCTTGATACGGTAAGTAATGTCATTTCTATTTAATTTTTAACTATCTTTGTTATTATTATCCGCTGCTTATATAATGCTTTTGTAATTTATATCTCTACGTAACCTGTTATTTCAAGTTGGGGCAGAAGAATGTTTTGTATTTTTCTTTGGCGTGGAATATATACTATTGCAGTCATCCCATATCCGCCATACACATACCCGTCAATGTATCCTTCTTCTCCTCTAATTTCCTTTGGGCGGGCATTATCTTTGATTATACATTTCAATTTTTTCATTTCCTTTTTGTTTTGGGTGTGATTTTATTTTATTACTCTTGCACTTCTTATTGCCCCTACATTGCTTTTCGCCACACGTATCATATCCAACAAAGGCTTTCCAGCAGGGCAAGTGAAAAGACAACAGCCGCATTCTATACAATCCATTGCGTATTGTTTCTCTGCTTCCTCCCATTGTTGTGTCTTTGCCAAGTTGAAAAGTGATACAGGCTCTAAGCCCATAGGACAGGCTCCTGCACATTTTCCACATCGCAAACAATTAGTTTCATGCTTTCTTGTCGCTTCCTTTTCGGACATTATCAATATACTTGATGTTGTCTTAACGGTAGGAGCTTCAATTACACTTATAGCCTTTCCCATCATAGTACCACCACTAATGATTTTCCCGCTATCCTGAGGCAGTCCCCCACAATATTCTATGACTTCTTTGAGCATAGTACCTACTCTCACTTGCAAATTTCTTGGCTTTGGAAAACTCTTACCTGTAATTGTTAGTATGTTATCAATCAAAGGGTGATTCTTTTGAACAGCATTATAGATAGCAACAGCCGTACCTATATTATTAACCACGCAACCTACCTCAACAGGTAACTTCCCACTCGGCACTTCTCTTTTGGTCAAAGCATATATCAGTTGCTTCTCTGCTCCCTGCGGATATTTGGTTTTAAGAGACACTATTTCTATTCCCTTATATTTAGAGGCTACTTCTTTCATTTTCTTTATAGCCTCAGGCTTGTTATCCTCAATGCCGACCTTTGCTATCGCTACACCAAGAGCCTTTTTCATTATCTCAATACCAACACACGCCTCTTCGGCTTGTTCAATCATAACACGATAGTCAGAAGTGAGATAAGGCTCACACTCAACGGCGTTGATGATAAGACAATCTGCTTTCTTTCCCTCAGGCAACATATATTTTATATGTGTAGGGAAAGCCGCACCACCAAGACCTACAATACCTCTATCCTTTATTCGTTCTATGATTTGGTTCTTATCAAGGGTTATCTCACTAACCAATGTTTTGCTTCTATCAATTCCTTCCTCCCATTCATCGCTTTCATCTACGTCAATATAGAACGCAGGACGCTTGTAACCACTTATATCAACAGCAACATCTATCTTGGTTATCGTTCCGCAGTATGGCGAATGAGTATTGGCACAGATAAAGGCTTCCGCTTTTGCCAGCAACTGCCCTGCCTTAACCTTATCACCCTTATTGACAACAGGCACAGGGGGTGCTCCAAGATGTTGGGAAATAAAAACGATAGCCTGTTTTGGCAAAGGAAAAATTTCTATTGCACTTTGATTAGATAATTTATTTTCTTCGGGATGTACTCCACCTAAACGAAATGTATTCATTGTCTTCTAAATTTTAGTGTCATTTGTTTCGGTTAATTCGATATTTACTTCTCTATCTTTCTTTGGAGGAAAATTTACTTCATGTATTGCACCTGTCGGACATTCTGCAACACATTTGCGGCATAATTTGCATTTATGAAAATCTATGTAAGCAACATTATTATCTATCGCTATTGCATCAAACTCGCAGGCTTTAGCACACTTGCCACATCCTATACAAGCCACAGCACAATTCTTTTTAGCTGTTGCACCTTTCTCCTTATTTATGCAGCCTACGAAGACCCTTCTGTCCTTAATTCCCTTATTGCGTATTTCAATAACCTTGCGAGGGCATATTTTTGCACAATTACCACAAGCGGTACATTTATCTTCATCAACCACAGGCAACCCACTATCCTTATCTATTGCAATAGCGTCAAAGGCACAAACAGCAACGCAATTCCCCAAACCCAAACAGCCATTAGGGCAACCGCCTTCACTTGCCATTGTCAAAGAAGCCCCAAGACAATCCTTTGCTCCGTCATATTTGACCTTTGAGGTAGTATTTACCTTGCTGCCACTGCAACGCACCACTGCAATTTTGGGAACGCTTTCTCCTACTTCCAATCCCATAACGCTTGCTATCTCACTCATTGCCGCCAAGCCACCCACAGGGCATAACAAACCTTCCAAACTTCCTTTCTTAACAATCTCCTCTGCCAAAGCCTTGCAACCTGCAAAACCACAACCGCCACAGTTAGCACCGGGAAGTTTTTCTGTAACTTCTCCTATGCGGGGGTCTTCATAAATCTGAAACTTTTGAGCCGTAACGTATAAGACGATAGCCAAAATGGCAGCTGTTAAACTCAAGACAACGATAGAATAAATGATAACTGATGTCATATTTATATAGTTTTTATCCTTAAATGCGGAGAGTAAGAGATTCGAACTCTTGATAGCCTTTTGAGCTATACACACTTTCCAGGCGTGCTTCTTAAACCACTCGAACAACTCTCCTTTTTGTCTTTTTCGAGTGTGCAAAGATAACAAAAAAATGAAATAGAAAAACTACTTTATGAAAAAAAATTACCATTAGTTGAAAGAAAAAGATAAGTAATGAGAGATAACATCAAATAATTCATTGACTTTACTTGAATCCACCCCTTGTTATAAATGTTTGATTTTAGTAAAGAATTTTTTGTATCTCTACCTATAAAAATTTAAACGCCGCTTTAATTTCACGAAGTGGCGTTTTAAGAAATTAAAACGCCGTTTCAGCGTCACGAAACGCCGCTTTAGAAAATTATTATGGCGTTTTATTTTAGCGAAAGTAAGTGAGATGAGTATCAAATGGTTATAAAATTATACATTCTTGTCATATTTATAGAATAGACTGGCATTTCAGATTATCAAAATTTTGTTTTTGTTGCTTATTAACGCCATTTTATGAAAAGATTTTGTACTTTTGCAAATTGTAATCAAATGAATTTTTTATCAATGGACAACATTACGGATAAGACACAAGGCTTGAACTTCTTGGAAGAGATAATTGAGAACGACCTTCAAAACAATAAATACAAGGAAATAATAACACGATTTCCTCCCGAACCTAACGGATATTTGCATATCGGGCATGCAAAAAGCATTTGTCTTAATTTCGGCTTGGCAAAGAAGTATGGCGGCAAGACTAATCTTCGTTTTGATGACACCAATCCAGTTAAGGAAGACGTGGAGTATGTGGATTCCATTAAGGAAGATATAAAATGGCTAGGCTTTCAATGGGCTGAGGAGAACTATGCTTCAGATTATTTTGAGCAGCTTTACCAATGGGCATGTGTTCTGATAAAAAAAGGGCTTGCTTATGTTGATGACCAAAGCCTTGAAGAGATACGTTTGAACAGAGGTACGGTGCAGACACCGGGGAAGGACTCCCCTTATCGCAATCGTTCCGTTGATGAAAATTTAGACTTATTTCAAGCAATGAGAGCGGGAGAATTTGCTGACGGAGAGAAAATTCTGCGTGCCAAAATAGATATGGCTCACTCCAATATGCACATGAGAGACCCTCTTTTGTACCGAATTGTCCATAGCGAACACCATCGGACGGGCAGCAAGTGGTGCATTTATCCTATGTATGATTACGCCCATGGTCAGAGTGACTCCATTGAAAACATAACTCATTCTATATGTACGTTGGAATTTGACGTCCATCGCCCGTTATACGATTGGTTTATAGAACAACTTGACATTTTCCCTTCACATCAATATGAGTTTGCTCGCTTAAATCTTTCCTATACTGTGATGAGTAAAAGGAAACTATTACAATTAGTAAAGGAGGGCTTCGTTTCTGGTTGGGACGACCCAAGAATGCCGACCATTAGCGGCTTTAGAAGACGTGGTTACACACCTGAGGCAATACGTAATTTCTGCGACAACATAGGGGTAGCCAAGCGTGATAACCTCATAGATTATTCAAGGTTGGAGTTTGCTTTACGAGAAGACCTGAACAAGAGAGCGAAAAGGGTAATGGCGGTGTTGAACCCTATAAAGCTAATTATTGATAATTATGAAGGGGAAGAGGCTTTGGAAGCAATCAACAATCCAGAGGACGAGACGGCAGGAACAAGACAGATAACATTTTCCAACACCCTGTACATAGAGAGAGATGACTTTATGGAAAATCCGCCATCTAAGTATTTCCGTCTTGCTATTGGCAAGGAGGTTCGCTTGAGATATGCTTATTTTGTTACCTGTACAAGTGTTGAGAAGGATGAGGCTGGCAATGTAACGGCTATTCATTGCACCTATGACCCTCTTTCACGTGGAGGTAATTCGCCTGACGGCAGAAAGGTAAAGGGGACTATTCATTGGGTTAATGCTAAGGATTGTATAGATGCGGAAGTGCGTTTGTTTGATAGATTATTTACAGAGGAAGTTCCTGACAAAGCTGAAGAAGGGAAGACTTTTCTTGACTATATAAATAAGGATTCTTTGCAGATATTACGGAATTGTAAGTTAGAAAAGTCATTATCTGACGCTCTGCATTTGGAAAAATACCAGTTTGAGAGGTTAGGTTATTTTTTGGTGGATTATGATAGCAAGCCTGAGAGCATTGTTTTCAATCGTACTTGTACATTAAAAGATTCGTGGATTAAACAACAATAAAGTAAAGTTATATGAAGAAAATCGTTGTATTATTATTTATCTTGAGCTTTAGCATTTGTGCATCGGCTCAAAGACATCGCCTTGCAAACGGAGAGCCTTACGATATTTTTTTGAGTGTAAGACCTTCTTTTTCTTTGCCTCAATCTGATTTGGCAAAGAATTATGAGTGGGGAGTGGGAGGTAATCTTCTTGTGGAGTTTCAACTGCAGGAAAAGAAAGTATCAATGGGCTTGGCAGTAGGTTATAATTATTTCTACCCTAAGACCTATAAGATTGCTTTCCTGCCTCGCAAGCATTTATGGGCAGCTAACCAAATTCCTTTGACCGTCTTCTGCAATTATTACTTCACAAAGAATGAAAAGCTCAAGCCTTACATTGGCTTAGGATTAAGTACTGCTTGGGGAAAGTACGATTATTCTCTTTCCAATGAGGCGAATATGGAAGAGGTTTATGGCTATTACTTGCGGGAATACGAAGGACAATCGGGCTGGCACTTTGGCATAGCACCTCGTTGTGGTTTTATGTTCACGCTTGACCACCAAAACGCTTTTGGCTTTGAAGTAGGCTATCAATATTATCTTAAAAACAACATAATGGAATCAATGCAAACCTTTACCGCTGCATTGAATTATACCTTCATTATTGACTAAATTCTTTTAAGGCAGGGCAAAAGCGGCGTCAATCAAACATAAGCAGCTGTCTTATCTATCTTGCATAAGAATTTAGCACTCTTTCTATCTCCTGAGAGCAGACAGGGCAAAAACCAGCTCCTATTGCACGCATTTCACATCTATAACTTGGGCGATAAACCCCGTGATTGTGATACCCGCCTCCTTCAAAGACACCAATCTTATACTTATCTTTATCCTCATTATGAGTAGGTACGGGCGTGTTTTTATCAACTAAATCTTTCCATTTCTTAGAAAAATCAACCAAAGTAGTAATGTTTTGACGGCTATTTTACATAAAAAAAAACTCAACACCCAATTTGATACGCTACCAAATACAAACTGTTCCTAAAAGAACTGATACTTCTACTTTTTCTTTTTCTTTAAATTTAATTGTCTTATGCATTGTTGTTGAACCTGACAGTAATATCTGAATAGTATGTTCCCCGACAGGAACTTCTAAGTAAAAATCCCCTTTTTCATTTGCAGATGTACCTACTTTCAACTCCTCTATAGATATATTTGCATATGCACCGACAGTACCTGTGAAAATATCATATACATTCCCCGTCAAAATAGCATAGCCTTCCTTACAATTTTTATCAATAGTCCTATTTGTTATTTTGAATTTACCTTTAATAACATCAACGTTATCATAATTATTAGAGGCACAGGAAACAAGCAATATAGTTATTAAAACTATATATGCTTTCTTCATTATTGCATTTTGGTTATATTTTATATGCATTACCATATATATGTCCCTCCCAAATAGACACGAATATCTACATTCTCTTTTTCTTTGAATACAATAGTTTTGCGTATAGATGTATATCCTGTTCCGAATACTTTAATTTCGTACTTTCCTACAGGTATTTCTGCATAAAATTCACCATGTTTATCTGTCATATAGGCATAGCCATTGTTCAGTTCTCCTATTTTAACAAATGCAAAAGGCATAATTTCTTCAGTAAATTTTTCATACACAATACCCGTTATAATAGCATAGCCTTCCTTACAATTTTTATCAATAGTCCTATTTGTTATTTTGAATTTACCTTTAATAATATCAACGTTATTATAATTATTAGAGGCACAAGAAGCAAGCAATATAGTTATTAAAACTAATAAAATTACTTCCTTCATAATTTTCAATCTGGAGCATTCCATACCAATCTTCAACACTACTTTTGACAAAATAATACTATCTTCATGGGTGCAAATGTACTAAAATTACTTGGAACTAATAAATTATGAAAATATTTTTCACATTGGCAATAAAAGACCCCAATTTTATTTTTATTATTTGTACTTTTGCAAAACGAAATCAAACGAAAAAGGAAAGAGAGTATAATTATGACAACGCAATATCAAAAAACATCATCACAATTTACAGATTTAATGCAACAAAATGCCATTAAAAAATATCGCTTTTCAGAGATGCGAACGTGATGTTTTTATATCAATTTAACGTAATCTTATTGCAATAGCGCAATATATCAACTTATGGGGATAATATAGTATTTTATCCCCTTTTTCGTGCTTTTTGCCAAAATTAAAGCGGCGTTTCAGCGTCACGAAACGCCACTTCAAGAAATTAAAACGGCGTTTCGTTCTGACGAAGTGGTGTTTGGGCAAAATCATTACTTTTTTTGTAAGAATAAGTTGAAAAATGAGCAAAATAGAGTGAAAAAAGGGCATTTTTATCCTGTTTTTTGACAAAATTTATGCTAAAAATAGCTGTTTTTAATGAGTGTTTTGTGTAAATTTTATGAGATAAAAACATAATTATTATGTCAATTTTTGACCGCATTTTTGCTCAATATAATGACGAAAATCAACTCCATTTATGCTATTTTGCCCAAAATACAAAAAATATATGTACTTTTGCAGCCTGAAAAGAACGCTCAGTTCAATTAAATAACTAAAAAATAAGACTTATGTATTTCTCTTTAATGATTGTCCTCTTTGTGCTGGGATACGCTCTGATTGCTTTGGAACATCCTATTAAGATTAACAAGGCAGCAACAGCCCTTTTGCTCGCCGTAGCCTTGTGGTCGGTTTATGCCTTATTGGGTCCGGATTCTGATTTGCGAGAGCCGCTTATAGAACATTTGGGCGACACCTCTGAAATCCTTTTTTTCCTTTTGGGAGCAATGACAATAGTTGAAATTGTTGATAGACACAATGGTTTTGCTATCATTACCGACAAAATTACCACAACAAACAAAAGAAAATTGCTTTGGATCATTAGCCTCATAACTTTCTTTATGTCGGCAGTACTTGACAACTTAACGACTGCTATTGTTATGGTGGCATTATTGAGGAAGCTTGTGTCGGACAAAAAAGACCGCTGGTTCTTTGCTGGAATGGTTATCCTCGCCGCAAATGCAGGGGGAGCGTGGAGTCCCATAGGAGACGTTACAACTATTATGCTTTGGATAAAGGGAAATATCACGGCAACTATGATAATTAAGGAGACGTTTGTTCCGAGCTTTATATCGTTGGTTGTTCCTCTGATTGCACTTTCATTTATGCTTAAGGGCACTGTCAATCGTCCTGATATGGCGGTAGAATCAAGCAGCAATGTATCTAAACATCAAAGCAACATTATATTTTTTCTTGGTGTAGGCTCGTTACTTTTTACCCCTGTCTTCAAAACTATAACACATCTCCCTCCTTACTTGGGAATACTGCTTGGATTGGGCTTGCTGTGGGTTGTAACAGAAATAATGCACAGAAACAATGAAGAAAGGTATAGCAGATTAAATGTATCGGCTATACTGCAGAAGGTAGATACTCCAAGCGTTCTGTTTTTCTTAGGTATTCTTATGGCTGTGGCTTGTTTGCAAACAGCAGGACATCTGGGTCTATTGGCTCAGTCCCTTGATAAAATAGGCAATATTTACCTTATCAATTTAGTCATCGGAGCTCTTTCTTCTGTTGTTGATAATGTTCCGTTGGTAGCGGCGGCAATGGGAATGTATCCGATAGCAGAGACAGGATATTTTGCTGTTGATGGAGCATTTTGGGAAATGTTAGCATATTGTGCAGGTACGGGAGGAAGTATGCTTATCATTGGTTCGGCGGCAGGAGTTGCTGTTATGGGTATGGAGAAGATAGATTTTATATGGTACTTAAAGAAGATAAGCCTTTGGGCTGTGCTTGGATACCTTTCGGGAGCAGGAGCGTTTTACCTGATTTCTCATTATATTTTGCATACATAGGAGCAATACTAACAAACCTGTATGATTAAGCGACAAAACATTTATGCTTACATAGCCGTTATTGGGGCTATGTTCTTTTGGGGCATTAGCTTTGTTTGGACAAAGGAGCTTCTGAACAACAACTTCAATGTTATCTTCATTGTAACTACGCGACTTGGTATATCCTTTGTACTGCTTTTTATAATTTTCAAATTAGCAAGAAAGCTTGAAAGAATCAAACGAAAAGACATACCAAAGTTTCTATTGCTTGCCTTCTTTGAGCCTTTTCTTTATTTCATTGGTGAGAACTATGGCTTAGAATATGTTGATGCGAGTTTTGCCGCAATCTTCATAGCCATCATACCTATTATCATACCTTTCGGACTGCGTATCTTTTGTAAGGAAAAGCTTCGTCCGTCAATCATAATAGGAGTCCTTATCTCTATGGTCGGAATAGCCATTATGTCTTTGGGCGATGGCTTTGCGTTTGACGTAAGTTTGAAAGGGGTGTTGTTGCTTTCGCTTGCTGTTGTGGCGGCTACCGGTTATAGCGTAATGCTCTCAAAAGTTCTTCATTACAGTCCCATAACCATAACCGTTTATCAAAATCTTATAGCCACTCTTTACTATCTTCCTTTGTTTGCCTTTGTCAAGCCTGCCGAGCTAACGAATATGCAGTTTAATGCAACGACTATTTTTGCTCTTGTTATGCTGTCTGTCTTTTGTTCTTCTATTGCTTTTCTTGGTTATTCTTATTGTGCCAAACGGATTAGCATAGCAAAAACAGCAGTCTTCACAAACACTATTCCTGTTGTTACCATTGTCTTTGCCGTCTTTGTCGGACAGGAAATGCTTACCGCCAACAAAATTGTAGGAGCGGTCGTCGTTATCAGCGGAGTCTTTTTCAGTCAGTTTATTTTAAAGAGGAGAAAGTAAGGTTTTAACTTAGCCAAACGCCACCTTAATTTTCTAAAGCGGCGTTTAAATTTCTTGAAACGCCACTTCAGCGTCACGAAACGCCACTTTAGGAAAATGAAACTTGACTTCGTTGAAATGAAATCGCACTTTGCCGCCTGATATGTTAAGAACGGTGGATTGTTTGCCTATTTCTTTGCCTGCGTTGCTCGTTTCTTTTGATAAAAAGGATAAAGTAGTGCCGCCAAACAAGTGAAAATCAGAAGTAATGAGCCTATCAAGCCGACTGTTGAGTAAGTTTGTAGCGTTGGAGGCTCAAATTTGAATTCTATTGTGTGATTTCCTGATGGTATATTCATTGCTCGGAGAATATAATTGGCTCTGAAGTAAGGCGTTTCTTTACCATCAACAAACGCTTTCCACCCTTCTTTGTAGTAAATCTCCGAAAAGACAACTAATTGCTCTGTCTTGGACTGCGTTTTGTAAATAAGATGTTCAGGGTTGTTGTTTGGCGAAGGCTCAAAAGTTATTGTAGCAGCGGTATCTATCGTTGCAGGTTGATGTGCCGTTGATTGAAACTGCTTATCCACTACTGCCGTTTGACGAGGGTTAAAGTTATCAAGTTTAAGTATCTCTTCGTTGGCGTCTTTTGCCCAAACAATAGTTGGAACAAACCACGCAGCACCGCAAGCCTCAGGATTGACAAAAGCTTTGCCACCTTCACCAACAGGAAGTATTACATATTTTGCGTCTAACATATTCAACACGCCCATATTGGCGGAAATCTGTCTCTGATATTGGTTATAAAATTGGCGGATAGTGCTTTTTGAAAGCAAGGAAGTATCGCTTAAGTCTTTCTGAACATAGTTGCGATTAGCCAAATAGAAGTTTATGATGTCCTGATAGCGTTGCAATTTTGCTCCATGATAACCCCCGATTGATGAAAAGAAATAAGATGTCTTAGAGTCGGTGAATGGGTCTGTTGCAAGGTTAAGTACGCGGAAATGAGATGTCGGTTGAACTTGTTCTATGCTGAGGATGTCTTGCATACCTTGCGTAGGTTGTATCTCTACCTCATAAGGCTTTTTGAAATTGCCGGCATTAAGGTAACGCTTATCAACTCCCCACAAATCAATAATAGCAGCCAAGCCAATGATTGAGATAATCAATACTTCCTTTTTTAATTTTTCCGCTACATAAAGCCACAAGGCAACAAATGCAATAGCTATAAAGATAAAGGAACGAAAAGCGTCTGAACGGAACATAGCCCTGCGGTCATCATAAAGAGCATTCATAAAACTGCTTCCAAGATTTCGCTCAAAAGCTACATCGGTTGAGCGTTCAAAAGACCCAAACATATCGGGTAATAAAGCACATAACAGCGTTATTCCACCAACAATGCCTGCTGAAAGATAAAGAGATTTGTTTCGTTTTTGTCTGTCTATGTCTTTTGCAAAAAAGGCTTTAAGTCCGAGAAAGGCTGCAATAACCAAAGTAACATTAGCCACAACCAATATCATTGACGGCGTTCTGAACTTGTTATAAAGCGGTAAATGATTAAACAAAAACTCATTCAAAAGCATAAAGTTGCTTCCCCAAGCAATGATTATTGAAAGTATGGTTGCCATTAAAAGCCACCAACGCTCCGCTCCTTTTAACAACAGAAAGCCCAATAACGCCAAAAAGATAACAATAGCTCCAAAATAAACAGGTCCCGCTGTGAAGGTTTGCTCCCCCCAATATGAAGAACCGACATACTCATTCAAAGTTCTATTGACATCAACCGAAGGATCTGTAGCTGCAGGACGTGTAGTTTGAGCTGTTTCTATCCTGTTTTTGGCATTCTTTTCCCAACGAGTATCAGCTCCACCTCCCCCTCTTGCATCAGGAATTAAAAGAGTCATCGTCTCACCAACGCCATAACTCCACTGGAAAGCATAGTCTATTGAAAGTCCTTCTGTATTCTGAGCCTTTGCAAACCCCTGAGGTTGCACCGTTAATTCACTGCCTCCACGCATCGTATGTGCCACATATTCCTGATTACTCATTAAATGAAATGAACTCGGAAGCACAGCCAGCACACAACCAATAAGCAAAACACCAACCGCATACAAGAATTGTTTTATTTCTTTTTGCTTAATGGCTACAACAAAGTAAGTAACTCCCAGCACAACAGCAGTGATTAAAGTGTAGAAAGTTATTTGAATATGATTAAAAAACAGCTGCAAACCCAGCGACAAAGCAAACAATGCAAGTCCCGAAATGTAGTTTTTCCTGAAGCAAAGTATCATCCCGGCAAAAATAACTGGCATCATAGCCATCGCCCAAGCCTTAGTTAAGTGTCCAACTTCAATAAGAATGATGTTGTAAGACCCTAATGCGTAAATCATAGCAGAGAAGAAAGACAACAGCGGATTCACCTTCATAGAAACCATAAAGATGTAAAAACCGAGCATAAGAATAAACATTATGCCTATGTGTTCCGCCCAAACGCTGCCAAGAACCAAAGGTTTGCTAACATATTCCAAGAGATTATTACCATTAGGAGCTACAATTTGATACGAAGGCATACCACTAAAAAGTGCATTTGTCCAAGAAGCCTTATCCCCAGTAGCCTTTTGGTAATCGGATAACGCCTTTGAATTGGCGTAATGGTTCAACATATCACTCTGAGGCAGTTTGTCGCCAGTGAGAATAGGCGAAAAATAAACACAACTCACCACTATAAACACCAAAATCGCCATTATATGAGGCAGAAACTTTGACATCCGACCGCTATTCTTTGCTTTTTTCATACTTTTTTTGTTGTTAAAATTGACATTAAACGAAGGTGCAAAGATAACATTTTTTGAATTACGAGCCTAATTTGTGCATTTTTACAGCGAAGTTTTGGCTTTTGCGACCGACAAGTCTCTGATTTCACGTGATAAATTCCGCTCTGCTTTGAAGCAAATACGGCTAACTTTGACCGATTTATGAGGGACATTTTTGGAATTTGTTGAAGGTTTTGAGGTCAAAGACAAAGAAAAAGTGCCGATACCATCAAGTTTCACGCTGTTACCTTGCCGTAACTGCGTTGCCAAAACCTCAGATAACGCACACAAAACGCCATAAACATCTGCCGAATTAAGACTTGAGGAGCGTTGAATGGAGTTTGCGACCTGTTTAGTCTTAATTATCTCATTTACATGTGCCATAGCGTAGAATTTTTCCTGCGTATTGCCGTCCTTATCATTAAATTTTCTCTTTACAACTGTGTATTCTGCTGCCATAAAATCAGTATTTTTTTGTTTGCAAAATTAAGGAAAAAAATGAAGAAATCTTGACTTATTGATGAAAAAACTTTGACTTTTTTTATGAAGTCTTTGATTTACAGATACTAAGTCTTTGTATTTTTGAGCCCAAACAAAGACTTTTTGGTCTAAATTAAAGACTTATTGAGCCAAAACAAAGACTTATTGAATAAAAGGTGGCAACAAATGATTAGTTTGTTGCCACCTTTTAATTTATTTGTTGCCACCTTTTGACTGATTT
The DNA here is from genome assembly GCA_031260565.1 of Bacteroidales bacterium. Classification (GTDB taxonomy): domain Bacteria; phylum Bacteroidota; class Bacteroidia; order Bacteroidales; family P3; genus JAISGN01. The sequence goes on along the minus strand of JAISLH010000084.1, from coordinate 19,361 downwards.
GTTGCCACCTTTTATTCAATAAGTCTTTGCTTTGGCTCAATAAAATGCAGTAATAGCTCAATAAGTCTGTGTTCTGGCTCAATATTTCTTAACTCTTATAATAATAAGTCTCTAACTTAGTATTAACAAGTCTTTGATTTGACAGAACATATCTTTGATTTAGTATTAACAAGTCTTTGATTTGACAGAACATATCTTTTATTTAACATTGATAAGTCTCTAACTTAGTATTAACAAGTCTTTGATTTGATAGAACAAGTCTTTGATTTAATACTGATAAGTCTTTAATTTGATAGAATAAGTCTTTGATTTAACATTGATAAGTCTCTAACTTAGTATTAACAAGTCTTTGATTTGACAGAACAAGTCTTTGATTTAATATTAACAAGTCTTTGATTTGATAGAATATATCTTCTAATAAAGATTGTAAAAGTAAAGGAATAATATGACGATTGTGGTGTAAGAATATGACAAAACTTTGAGAAACCAGTCGGAAGTTAAGGCTGTAATGCGGCGTTTTGGCGTTGCGGTCGCTCAAAGAAAAAATATTTTCGCACTTTGTTTTCGTATTAAATCAAAATAACGTAACTTTGCAGCCTCATTTTAACAGATTTTTTATATTAAAAAGCATAACTAATGAATGCAATAACAGGGTTTATATCCCAGATAATCGGTGCAGTGATTGATGTAACGTTTCATAATGAAGAAGCATTACCTAACATTCATGACGCATTAAAGGTGAAAAAAGATGACGGAAACTTCCTTATTTTGGAGGTACAACAGGACATCGGCGAAAATACTGTGCGAACTATCGCTATGGATTCAACGGATGGGTTGCGAAGAGGCTTAGAGGTGGAAAACCTTAACGAACCTATTTCAATGCCAATCGGCGACAAAATTAACGGAAGACTGTTTAATGTCATCGGTGAAGCTATTGATGGAATTGGCGAAGTGAAGAAAGAACGCTCGTATCCTATACATCGTAACCCGCCAAAGTTTGAGAATTTATCTACTTCAACAGAGGTTTTATATACCGGAATCAAAGTAATAGATCTTATAGAACCTTATTTGAAGGGTGGAAAGATAGGGTTATTTGGCGGTGCAGGTGTAGGAAAAACTGTGCTGATTATGGAGATGATTAACAACATTGCAAAGAAATATGAGGGGCAGTCGGTGTTTATTGGTGTCGGAGAGAGGACTCGTGAGGGAAATGACTTGCTTAGAGAGATGTTGGAAAGCGGAGTTATTGATTATGGAGAGGCGTTTAAGGAGTCAATGCTTGCAGGCGGCTGGGATTTAAGTAAGGTAGATGAGAAGGCATTACAAAATAGTAAATGTACTTTAGTCTTCGGTCAGATGAATGAACCCCCAGGAGCAAGAGCGAGAGTTGCCTTATCTGGTCTTACAGTTGCGGAGTATTATCGTGATGGAGATGAGAAGACAGGCGGAAGAGATATTCTTTTGTTTGTTGATAATATCTTTCGTTTCACGCAGGCAGGCTCAGAAGTTTCAGCTTTGTTAGGACGTATGCCTTCTGCTGTGGGCTATCAACCGACCTTAGCTTCTGAGATGGGGCTGATGCAGGAAAGAATTACTTCTACCAATAGAGGCTCTATTACATCGGTACAAGCCGTTTATGTACCTGCTGATGACTTAACTGACCCTGCTCCTGCTACAATCTTTGCTCACCTTGACGCACAAACGGTGTTGAGTAGAAAGATAAGTGAGCTTGGTATTTACCCTGCTGTAGATCCTTTGGCTTCCAGTTCACGAATACTTTCTCCTGATGTAGTAGGGGAAGAACACTATCAAACAGCTCAAAAGATTAAGGTAATCCTTCAACGTTATGCCGAATTACAGGATATTATTGCCATACTGGGAATAGAAGAATTGTCGGAAGAAGATAAATTAGTTGTTTCTCGTGCAAGACGTGTGCAGCGTTTTCTTTCTCAACCTTTCCATGTGGCGGAGCAATTTACTGGTATGAAAGGTGTCTTTGTTAATATAGAAGATACAATCAAAGGCTTCAATATGATTATCAATGGAGAAGTAGATAAATATCCTGAAGCTGCCTTTTCTATGGTTGGAACTATTGAAGAAGCTATTGAAAAAGGAGAGAAATTACTTGCAGAGGCTAACCAATAAAACGCTGCTATGATGACGATAAACATTATAACACCCGACAAAACTCTTTATGAAGGAGAGGTAAAACAGGCAAAACTTGTTGGTATTGACGGTAGCTTTGAGATATTGCAAAACCACGCTCCTTTAATATCTGTTTTGGCTAAAGGAAAGATAGAATTGATTGATGGGAACAACAAACCTGTTGCTTTTGATATTAACAGTGGCTTGATAGAGGTTGCCAACAATAAGATTCAAATTCTTGCCCGATAAACTAAGACTTTATTCAGCATAAGTTTTAAGACACTGCTCACACAAACAATCCTTATATAGTTTGAGCAGTGTCTTTTTTGTGTCTTCGCTTAACTTATATTTGTTACAAAAACATTCTTTGCTGTGTTGGCATTGGAACTCTTTACCGCATTTAGGACAGATAACGTTTCGCATAATTTAATCAGTATAATAATCTCAAAAGTTATGATTTGCAAAAGTACATATTTTCTTTTAATTTCCTAAAACGCCACTTCAGCGTCACCAAACGCCACTTTAGAAAATTATATCTTCAATACGGAAGTTTTTTTTGTGATAATTGGAACAATAAATCAAAAATAAGTAAATTTTTTCCCTCTTTCGTATAATATAAGTCGTACTTTCTGCGTTATAATGTCTGTTTTTAGTAAAATAAATTATGCTTAAAAAATGTTTTTTTGTTGTAACGCTTACAATATTAAGCCTTAATGTTGTGGCACAAAAAGGAGGCAGTGCAATGTACAGCTTTCTCAACGACTTCAACTCCAATGCCAAACTCGCCGCATTAGGTATGGATTTTGTCGCCAGCTATAGCAATGACGTGAATGTTGCAATGAGCAACCCAAGTCTGCTGTCCGACAGAGTGGATAATGACTTCGCGCTAACATACACCGATATTTTCGTAGGAATTAACCAATATAGTGCCGCATACAGCCACACTTTTAAGACATTAGGCTCATTCGGCTTCGGCTTGCAATACTTGGATTATGGCAATTTTACAGCCACAGAAGCGAATGGAGATATTAACGGAAAATTCGTTGTTTCTGACTACATATTTCAAATATCGTGGGGACGGCAATTAGATGAAAATGTATTTATTGGAGCAACCGCTAAACCAATCGTTTCTCAGTACGAATCGTATTCAGCCTTCGCCCTTGCCTTTGACGTAGCCGCTTCATACATCGGAACAAACCGCAGCTGGGGAGCAACATTTATGCTACGCAATTTTGGTTCGCAGTTAAAGAAACTTAATTCTAAAGCGGAGACTCTTCCTTTTGATATTTCAATCAACGCAAGTAAGAAACTCCAACACGCTCCGCTCATTTTATATGCCTCATTAACCTCCCTCAATCGTTGGGATTTGATGTACGAAGACCCTCTTAATGAGCAGCAAACGATGGATATGGACGGCAATATGAGTGATGGCAACAGCGCTTTTTTAGATGGATTGGATAATGCTTTCAGACATTTGCTTGTAGGCGTAAGTTTTAAGCCTTCAAAGTACTTTGACATATCTGTAGGTTACTCTTGGAGACGCAATCGTGAGATGTCGGTTGCCGATGCCTTCTCTTTAGCAGGGTTTTCCTATGGTTTTAGCGTAAATATCAAGCGTTTCACGTTGAGCTATGCAAGAAATGAATACCATATTTACGGCTCTCCAAACTACATAACGCTGTCTGCAAAAATTTAACGCCTGTTTTGGCTGCCTGAAACGGCTTAATGACTTATGATTACCTTATGTTGTGAAACCTGATTGGCGTTGTTGCGTATTGTTAGAATATAAACGCCATTTGGAAAGCCCGAAACATCTATCTGATTGCTAAATTTAGCCCCATAAACCTTACGTCCCATAACGTTAAAGAGCCCTATCTCATCGGTAGGGTTTTCTTTTACCGATTCAATATTAAGATAATGAGTAGCAGGATTAGGATATATTCGGTAGCTGTCGGTGTTCTGCTCTGTGGAAGTCAAGCCTACGGTCGCCTGATGACCAAAATACGGACGTATCATAGCAGCTCCCTTAACAAAACATTGCTCCCACTGATTGCTAACAAAGGCTAATATCTTTGAACTTGCATCGTGGTTCTGGTCAAAGCCAATACTGAGAAACGCACCAGTCTTTGACTGCACGCTAACATAAAATCGTCCGCTTAATATCAAAGGCTGGCTCAACAGATAACGATTAAAATTATTTAGTCCTTCGGTTTGAGGCGTCAGTTGTTCAGAACGATAGATTACTTCTTTGGGAAGGTTGCCCTCATCGTTCCAAACACAGATGTAAAACGGCTTTTGGTTAGCGTTATGATAAGTAGAATTGAAGTAAATATCTACTGCCGTGAGCGTATCCGACACATTGAGAGCATAAGAGACTGCAAAATGGGAGTTAGGGCTTGCTTCCACGCCAATACCCTGCTCAGCCGACCCGTCATCATAAGCAAAGAAATCCTCAAAACGCTGTATAAATTTTATGGTATCATTTTCCGGTCGGCTGTCTTGCCCAACGCCCGGCTTTATTGTATGAATTACGGAGTAGGAAGCCCAGTTACTCGTGTCCAAATCAGCAAAAGCAGTGTTTGGAACTGGTGGATTGGCATGTGGATTGTAAGTTTGGTACTGGTGAGTGGCTATAAAAGGGCTGATATTCTCAAATCCGCCGTCATAAGCGTATGTTTGCACACCATTATTGTCAAGAACAAAATACATATAATGGCTACCCGATTCAACGCTGTCAAGATTGGTTATCGTTGTTTGCAGGGAAGCCGCTACTGCATCCTGTCTAAACTGGCGGGAAGGCATAGATTGATAGTCTTTAAGCAACGAAACGGCTTTGGAAACAAAGGCTAAATCCCGTCTTGTGCTGTCTGACAGCGACCGATTGGCGTTTAGATAGACGTAATCAATGTTCCACTGGTCGCAATTACTCATAAAGGCGGCATTAGTGCTTTGTTCCAGCGTTGCAAAGTTACGAAAGCGAAAGCGGAAGTCTGAATTAAAGTACCGCTCGTCTGTTACAGGAATCAGAACATAACGAAAAAATACGCTGTCGGCTGCATAAAGCGAGTCAAGCGACATTCCATTCATCTGCCACGCCCATTCCCAGCTGTCATTGTTGCTGTCGTAGAACTCCAATAAGATAGAATCGTTCTTGGATGGCGTAGTGCCGAGCCGTTCCCACATTTGCCCGTAGCCTCCTCCCGGTTGGACGTAGAAAGATAAATAAACAGAGTCCTCAACGCCTATTTTGCGGGCATTAGGCAAGAATACAGAATCAAGCCTTATGCTTTTGGACGTCAGGGTGTCGGCATTAAAAGTTGTGATGTTTGCTTCGTCATACAGGAGTCCCATATTATTTATCGCATCTAAGGTTGCAACGCCCAGAGTTGGTGGATTGACGCCATAGTTTGCATTAACAAAGACGCCACCTGCCGTTTCCCATAATGCGTCCTTTGGATAGCCTTCGTAATCCGAAAAATCGTCAATGAAGGGTAAAGTTATCTTGACGTTGCTCTTTGCTTTGGCGATTGCTTTTGGTAAAGGGCTTTGTGCGGCTGGTGTTACGACAAACTGAGCACAGGCAAATGTGCTAACGCTACAAAGGATAACTGCCACAGAAAGAGATTTCAATACATTCATACGCTGTTTAATTTGTACTAAAACGCTGTTTTGCAAAATTTATTGTTTGCTTGGTGAAATTTAAACTTGATTATAACTTACTCAAGCAGTGTTTAAAGTTGCGGAAACAGCGTTTAAAATTATGGAAGCAGTGTTTTAATTTATTTTAACGTACATTAAATTTTAATAAGATGTACATCAAAAATAAATAAGATGTACATCAAACGAAAATAAGATGTACATCAAAATAAAATAAGATGTACGTCTTCTGAAAATAAGATGTACATCTTATTAAACTCAAACTTTGTTTCCATAATTTTAAACGCTGTTTCCGCAACTTTAAACGCTGTTTGAGTGAATTATAACGCTGTTTCGCTGAGTTAAAACAAAGCAAGGGCGAAGCGTTATCAACTTTGGGAGCGACAATACAGGCTCTTATCATTGCAAGACTGCATATTACGTTATTGAAATATTGTTACGTAAAATTTTATTACCTTTGCCAGTTCGTAAATTTGTAATTTGTAACCCCAATGATAAATTCCTTAATCCAAAAAGTAATATCCAAAAGGATACCTCAAATAGAGAATTTTATGTCTAATCCTCTTGATGTGCAGCAACAGGTCTTCAGCTATCTGATTGACGAATCTAAGGCAACGATATGGGGTAAGTTCTATGATTATGCTTCAATTAAGGACTGGGAAACATTCAATGAGCGTGTTCCTATAAACGATTATGAAGCCCTTTTGCCATTTTTCAACCGCATAAGAGCAGGCGAAAACAATGTTCTTTGGTCTTCACAAATCAAATGTTTCTCCAAGTCATCCGGAACAACGAGTACCAAGTCTAAATTCATACCTGTGAGTGAGGAGGCTTTGACCGACAGCCACTATAAGGGAGGTAAGGATATGCTTGCTTTGTATTGTAACAATTATCCTGAGAGTAAGCTCTTTGATGGAAAGAATGTGGCACTTGGAGGCAGTCGTCAGGAGAATGATTTGAATGATGATATATTTTGTGGTGATGTTTCGGCAATCATTATTGATAATTTGCCTCTCTGGGCTGAAATACTCCGCATACCAAGAAAGGATATTGCTCTGATGTCTGAGTGGGAGGAGAAGCTGAAACTTATGGTGGAATCGGTTTCTGCTGCGAATGTGGCGAGTCTTTCAGGCGTTCCTTCGTGGATGATGGTACTTTTGAAGCACGTTTTGGAATATAACAGGAAGGCAACGATAGCAGAAGTATGGCAGAACTTGGAGGTGTATTTTCATGGTGGGGTAAGCTTTGTTCCTTACAGGGCACAGTTTGATGCGATTGTTGGAAAGCCAATCAATTATATGGAAACATACAACGCTTCGGAAGGTTTCTTTGGTTTGCAGGACAGAAGAGATGACGATAGTTTGTTATTGCTGTTAGATTATGGGATATACTATGAATTTATTGCTGCTGACGATGAGCAGGAAAAGGTAATAAATCTCTCAAAGGTCAAAGAGGGGATAAACTATGTGATGTTGATTTCCACCAATGCGGGTTTATGGCGTTATAAAATAGGAGACACAATCACCTTTACTCATACCACGCCTTACAGGTTTAAAATCACTGGACGTACTAAGCACTTCATCAACGCTTGTGGAGAGGAAGTTATCGTGGATAATGCAACAAAGGCTCTTGAAGCGGCTTGCAAAGCTACCGATGCTATCATTGGTGAATACACAGCAGCTCCTGTTTTTGCCGATTATTATTGCCACCAATGGTTAATAGAGTTTGAGAAAGAGCCATCAGATATGCAGCTCTTCGTTGAGGTACTTGACGCCACTCTGCAAGCTGTCAATAGTGATTATGAGGCTAAGCGTTATAAGGATATGGTGTTGAAATTTCCTATGGTGCAAAAGCTCCCTCGGCATACCTTTTATTCGTGGCTCAAAAGCAAGAACCGACTTGGCGGACAGTACAAGATACCGCGTCTTTTCAACACACGGGAATATGCAGATGATATTTTGAAGATGATAAAGTAGGATAGCCATCCTTTAAATTCAACGTCAAATCCATCCTTTCAGATAGAAAATGGAGTAAGTTTAACCTAACGAAGGTTATTTTGCCTGTTGTGCAAAAAAAATCGTACCTTTGCCCTCGTAAAATCAAACAAAAAACATATCTAAATATGACAAAATCAGAACAGTTAATGGAAATGGAGCATCATTATGGTGCTCACAACTACCACCCGTTGCCAGTAGTTTTAGCAAAGGGTGAAGGAGCTTATGTTTGGGACGTAGAGGGGAAACGTTATTTTGACTTCCTTTCTGCTTACTCGGCTGTCAATCAAGGACACTGCCATCCCAAAATAGTAAAGGCTCTCTGCGACCAAGCTCAAACGCTGACTCTCACTTCAAGAGCATTCTATAATGATACGCTTGGACCTTATGAGAAGTATGTAACGGAGTATTTTGGTTACGATAAGGTGTTGCCAATGAATACAGGAGCAGAAGCTGATGAAACGGCTTTGAAGTTGGCTCGGCGTTGGGGTTACAGAGTGAAAGGTATTGCTGAAGATGAGGCGATAATCGTTTGCTGCGAAGGTAACTTCCATGGTCGTACAATCTCTATCGTTTCAATGTCCAATGACCCTGAAAGCTATGGACAATATGGACCTTTCACTCCAGGCTTTGTGAAGATACCTTATAATGATACAGCGGCTTTGGAGAAAGTTCTTGCTCAATGTGGTGATAGGGTAGCAGCCTTTCTTGTTGAGCCAATACAGGGTGAAGCAGGTGTTTTTGTCCCTGATGAGGGGTATTTGAAGACTTGCTATGATATTTGCAAGAAGCATAATGTTCTTTTCATAGCTGATGAAGTTCAGACAGGCATTGCTCGTACGGGAAAGCTATTGGCTTGTGACCATGAAGGCGTCCGTCCTGATGTCTTGATATTAGGGAAGGCTCTTTCGGGAGGTGTTATTCCTATTTCTGCCGTTTTGGCTGACGATGAGGTGATGCTGACTATTGGACCTGGCGAACACGGCTCTACTTTTGGTGGTTTTTGTCTTGCTGGTAAGGTAGCTATTGCTGCTTTGGACGTTGTGAAGGATGAGAAATTAGCAGAAAAGGCGGAATACTTAGGCAAAATATTCAGAGATGAGATTGCAGGCGTGAAGAGTGAAATGATAGAGTTGGTACGTGGTAAGGGATTGTTGAATGCAATCGTTATACGTCCGAAGAATGGCAAAGAGGCATGGGATGTGTGCTTAAAGATGCGTGATTTGGGCATTTTAGCAAAACCTACTCACAAACACATCATTCGTTTTGCACCACCATTGGTGATAACCGAAGCGGAGTTGCGTGAAGCGATAGAATTGATTAAACAGGCGATACTTTCGTTTGAATAAGAAAAGGGGCTTTATAATACAAAAGAGAGTTTATTCAATTAAAATAAACTCTCTTTGTAGCCTCAATCAAGTTAAATTTTAATATCTAAACTTATAAGTAAAATGAAAAAGGTAATCTTTTTAGTAAGTGTTTGCAGTGTAATACTGCTTGCTTCTTGCAGTAAAATTGATTGCGAATGTACAATCAAAGTATTTGACATGAATGCACCAAATGATGTGTTTTCATATACCATCGTTGTCAATGATGTATATGAAGACGATTGTACCAATAAAGAAGGAAAGGTTGGTGCGGCGTTAGACTCTATTGTTAATCGTCCTATATTTCCTGAAACTATGATTGAAACTACTTGTAAGGAAAAGTAAAAGAAACGACTTTGTTAAAAGAAAAAGAACTTGCAGCATTGATGTTGCAAGTTCTTTTTTGTTTATGTGACCTCGGCGGGATTCAAACCCACAACCTTCTGATCCGTAGTCAGATGCTCTATTCAGTTGAGCCACGAGGCCTCCGTTTGAGTTTGCAAAGGTACAACTTTTTTCCAAACTGGCAATTTTGCTGCTGCAATTTTGTATGTTTTATGTTTTATCTCCTATATTTACATTTCTATACGTCTCCAGCATTACGCAGCAATACGACATATTTTATGAAAGTATTTCTCTAAAAAACAAAGTCTTTGATAAGAGAAATCAAAACGCTGTAACGGAAATTTGTAACATTTTTCGCCTGATTTATTCTGATTTTTCACTGATTTTGTTGATTTTATATGAAATTATGTATCTTTGCCACTTCAAAACAGCATAATAAAATGACAATAGAGTTAAGCAAACCAAAGTATTAAAGAGATGAAGCTACTTATCCTAACACAGTATTTCCCTCCTGAGGTCGGTGCTCCTCAAAACCGCTTGTTTGAAGTGGCATCCCGTTTGCAACAACGTGGAGTTGAGGTAACTATTCTAACCGCTATGCCCAATTATCCGCAGATGGTGATTCACCAAGAATACAAAGGCAAATGCTATTGTAAAGAGCAGATGAGCGGAATGACGATTCATCGTTGCTGGATTTACGTTCCAAAGAGCAAAGCATTGGTAAAAAGACTCTTAAACTACTTTTCATTTGTCTTTTCGGCTCTTTGGTATGGTTTATTGAAGGTAAGGGGAAAATATGACGTGCTTTTGGTTGAATCTCCTCCTCTTTTCTTAGGTATAACTGCTTATTTGTTATCGCGTTGTAAGAAGGCAAAGATGGTTTTCAATGTTTCTGATTTATGGCCCGAAAGTGCGGAAAAATTAGGCTTGATAAGCAATCGGTTTTTTCTTCGTATGGCTACCATATTGGAGGAATTTTGTTATCGCAAATCGGCATTGATTTCTGGTCAAACGCAGGGAATTGTGAGTAATATCAAGGCTCGCTTCCCTCAAAAGAACGTTCATTGGCTCAAAAATGGCGTTGATATTAGCAAATATGTAGAAAATGACCTTACAAATCCTGTTTCATTTCGGCAAGAGAAAGGCTTTGAGACGGCGGACTTCATTCTGCTTTATGGAGGTATAATAGGATATGCTCAGGGGCTTGATGTAATTTTGCAAGCAGCTGAAATATTGAAAGATAAGCGTGATATAAAGTTCGTCTTACTTGGTAATGGACCTGAGAAAGAACGGTTGCTGACGATGAAAAGCGACTTAGCTTTGACCAATGTCTATTTTTATGACGCTGTGGCAAAGAAACAAATGAGGCATATAATAGAAGGCATTGACGCAAGTATCGTGCCACTCAAGCGATTGGACATTTTCAAAGGGGCAATTCCTTCTAAAATTTTTGAATACTTGGCAATAAGAAAACCAATCTTACTTGGCGTTGAAGGAGAAGCTGAAGAGCTATTCATAAAGCAAGGAAAGAGCGGCTTGGCTTTTGAACCTGATAATGCCAAAGACCTATCCAACAAGATATTATCCCTTTATAACGATCCACAATCAGCGAAAGAAATGGGCAATGAGGGCTTTGAGTACGTTAAAGCATATTTTTCGCTTTCACAAATAGCAGAAGATTTTCATAATCAATTAGAAACACTTAATAAAAAGCAATAATAATGAAGATAGTTACCATTATAGGGGCACGACCTCAAATAATAAAAGCCTCAGCCATAAGTAGAGCAATCAAGGACGCTTATTTCAATGAAATAGAAGAGGTTATTGTTCATACAGGACAGCATTATGACGCAAATATGTCCGATGTCTTTTTCACAGAACTTAATATTCCTATGCCAAAATACAATCTTGCTGTCGGCAGTGGCTCACATGGAGTGCAGACGTCAAAGATGATTGAGGCAATAGAGCAAGTCCTTATCGCAGAGCAGCCTAACGCTATAATTCTCTATGGAGATACCAATTCCACATTGGCAGGGGCAATAGCGGCAAGCAAAATCCACGTGCCGATAGTGCATATAGAAGCCGGTCTTCGTTCGTTTGATAAGACTATGCCTGAGGAAGTTAATCGTATTATGTGTGATCATGTTTCTACCCTTTTGTTTTCGCCCACTGAGGCAGGATATAACAATCTGTTAAAAGAAGGTTTCTCTGCACAAATAACTGAAACACCAACTTTTAACACTCCAAACATCTACCATAGCGGCGACATAATGTATGACAATACTATTTTCTTTTTGAGCAAAGCCAAAACGCTAAAATATTCGCAAGACATACCTGATAATAACTTCATTTTATGCACTATACATCGCAATAGCAACACTGACGACAGGGCAAGAATGGACTCCATCCTGCGTTCTCTTTGCCACCTAAGCCATAAGGCTACAATCGTTCTCCCTCTCCACCCACGCACTCGCAAGATGCTACCGACTATGTTTGGCGAAAATTTTCTACAACGACTACAAAACGAGAATGATATAAAGATTGTTGAGCCTGTATCTTTCTTAGAAATGACTAAAATGGAAAGTCAGGCGAAGCTAATAATAACCGATTCAGGCGGAGTGCAGAAAGAGGCGTATTATCTTCAAAAGCCGTGCGTTATCCTCCGCCCTCAGACCGAATGGATTGAGATTGTGCAACAGGGAAATGCTGCAATAGCCGATGCCGATTACGACAAAATCATCTCTTTTTCAGAGAATTATCTTTCCAATCCTTCAAAACAATATCCTCAAATATTTGGTAACGGCAACGCAGCCAAGTTTATATGCAGCGAAATGCTGAAGCAATTAGGATAAGTAGCCTTAAAAATAGCCAATTTTTTACTTTGGTTTCTCCTATTAACATTTGGACAAAATAAAATGCCACCTTAATTTCCTAAAGCGGCGTCTTAATTTCTTGAAACGCCACTTTAGCGTCACGAAACGCCACTTTAGAAAATTAAAACGGCGTTTTGTTTTGACGAAGCGGCATTTGAGCAAAATCACCTTTCTTTCGGTACTTTTTTTGTCAAATTTCGCTGGTTCTAATGAGTATTTGTATAAAAAAAGGGCTGCTAAAATACAAATTTTATTGCATTTTAGCAGCCTTTAATTGCTGTTTTTGTTTCTTAAAACGCTGCGTTTTTTGGAAAACGTGGGAAAGGAATGACGTCTCTTATATTGCTCATTCCCGTAACAAAAAGCAATAGCCGCTCAAAGCCAAGTCCGAAGCCACTATGAGGAGCAGAACCGAAGCGTCTTGTGTCCAAATACCAATCCATATCAGCGGGGTCAATGCCTACTTCTTGCATTCTTGCCATAAGTTTGTCTATATCTTCCTCTCTTTGCGAGCCTCCGATGATTTCTCCTATCGTTGGGAAAAGCACATCCATTGCTCTAACGGTTTTGCCGTCCTCATTCTGCTTCATATAGAAAGCTTTTATTTCCTTCGGGTAGTCAATCAAGATGACAGGACACTTAAAATGTTGCTCTACAAGATAGCGTTCGTGTTCCGATTGCAAATCCACGCCAAAGGCAACAGGAAATTCAAACTTCTGTTTAGCTTCCAAGAGTATTTTTATAGCCTCTTCGTAACGCAGACGTATGAATTTGTTATCCGCAACGAAGCGTAGTCTTTCCAAAAGTGAGGTGTCGTACATATTGTTGAGAAATTCTATGTCGTCTTTGCAATTTTCAAGAGCGTAAGACACAAGATACTTGATGAAATCCTCTGCCAAGTCCATTGTATCCTCCAATTCGTAGAAAGCCATTTCAGGTTCTATCATCCAAAATTCAGACAGATGACGAGGGGTGTTTGAGTTCTCTGCCCTGAAAGTAGGTCCGAAGGTATATATTTTGCCCAAAGCCATTGCTCCAAGCTCACCCTCCAACTGTCCTGAAACGGTTAGCGAAGTTTCTCCTCCGAAAAAGTCTTCCGAATAGTCTATTCTACCTTCCGCTGTCTTTGGAAGATTGTCCATATCTAAGGTTGTAACGCGAAACATCTCACCTGCACCTTCTGCATCGGAAGCAGTAATCAAAGGAGAGTGCCAATAGAAAAATCCTCTGTCGTTAAAATATTTGTGGATAGCAAAAGCCATTGCGTGCCTTAGGCGAAAGACTGCTCCAAAGGTATTAGTCCGTCCTCTCAAATGAGCTATCTCTCTCAGGAATTCAAGACTATGACCCTTTTTCTGCAAGGGATATGTTTCTGCATTAGCCGTTCCGTAAATTTCGATGCTATCGGCAACAATTTCTACGCTCTGTCCCTTGCCCATAGACTCAACTAATTTCCCGCAGACACCAATACAAGCTCCTGTTGTAATGTTCCGCAACACCTCTTCTTCAAATCGCTCAACGTCTGCCACTACTTGGATACTATGAATGATACTTCCGTCATTGACAGCAATAAAGGCTACGTTTTTATTACCCCGTTTGGTTCTCACCCAACCCTTAATACAGATGTCCTGACCGACTAATTGCTTTGCCGATTCTTTGAATAATGTTATTATTTCTGTCCTTTTCATATTTCTTATGCTTAAATAAATTGTTCTCCTTTCTCTACCTCAACGTCAGTTACGAATTGGCGAATGCGTTGTTCGTCTTCCTTGCGGCAAATCATCAATATGTCGTCTGATTCCACCACAATAAAGTCGTCCAAACCCTGTATCACCACTAACTTATCCTTAGGTACATTGACCACACAGCGTTTGGTGTCATACGTCATAACGTTTCGCCCAACTATACAGTTCATTTGCTCGTCTTTTTTGCCGATATTATACAACGCTTTCCACGTTCCGACATCGTTCCATCCAAAATCCGAAGGTATAATATAGACATTGGCTGCTCTCTCCATAACAGCGTAGTCAATAGAAATAGATGGACAGGCAGCATAAGCAGACTTCACAAACTCATCTTCGTCTTCCCGCTCGTCAGTTGCTTCAAACGCCGTATAGATCTCAGGGCACAGCGTCTTCATTGCCTCATCTATTGCCTTCAATGACCATATAAAAATCCCGGCATTCCATAAGAAATCACCACTCTCTACAAACTTCTTCGCCATTTCAAGCATCGGCTTCTCGGCAAAAAGTTTCACCTTCTTAATATCCTCATCCGTCTTACAATGTTGCTCATTTATGTACTGCACATAGCCATATCCGGTGTTAGGATAAGACGGGCGGATGCCGAGAGTAAGCAATATATTCTCCTTTGCAACAGCCGCCAAGCCCTTATTTATGATTGTTACAAAGGCATCTTCATCTGCGATTGCGTGATCAGAAGGTACTACGGCAATATTTGCATTTGGGTCAATGGAACGAATTTTTGAGTTAGCGAAAGCAATACATGGAGCTGTGTTACGTCTGTTTGGTTCTTCAAGTATTCGTTCGGGTGAAATGCCTGAGAGCTGTGCCATAACCAAATCTTTGTATGCTTCATTGGTAACAACGAAAATGTTCTCTTTAACGAAGATTCTCATCATTCTTTCATACGTCTGCTGCAACAAAGTCTTCTTTACGCCGAGTACATCAACGAATTGCTTGGGTTTTTTCTGCCGACTGATAGGCCAGAATCTGCTTCCGATACCGCCAGCCATTATAACGCAGTAGTTATTGTTGGTCATATTATTTTGATTTTTGAGAATGCAAAGATAAGTCTTTTTTACGGAAAAACAGCTCGGTATTGTTGAAAAAGCACTTAATTATGCCATTTTTACAAAACAAAACATCGTTTTTACAAAATATACTTTAGTAAATCTTCTATCTTTGCCAATGGGACTATCTCTAAATGGTATTGAGATGAGTTAAGACCTTTGAGGTTGTATTTGGAGATAAAAATACGTTCAAATCCTAACTTGTCTGCTTCCGATATGCGTTCGGTGATATGAGTTACCGGACGGACTTCAGACGACAAGCCTACTTCTGCCGCAAAACAATACTTGCTACTGATAGCCGTATCCTGTGATGAGGATATTAGAGAGGCTATGATAGCAAGGTCGGTTGCTGTATCAAAGACACGGATGCCGCCTGCAATGTTGAGAAAGACATCTTTGTTGCCGATACGTAAGCCTGCTCTTTTCTCAAGTACGGCAAGTAGCATATTAAGACGCCGCAGGTCAAAGCCTGTTGATGTTCTCTGTGGTGTAGGATAGAAGGAATTGGCAACCAAAGCCTGAGTCTCTATCATTATGGTACGGCTTCCTTCAACTGTTGCTGCTATTGCCGTTCCACTTAATTGCTCCGCTCTGCCAGATAGTAGTATTTCCGAAGGATTATTGACCTGTCTCAAACCATAAGACTGCATTTCATAAATTCCTAACTCCGATGTAGAACCATAACGATTCTTTACCGAACGCAGAATACGATAACCATAATTTCTATCCCCCTCAAAGAGCAGAACAGTATCCACCATGTGTTCCAGTATTTTTGGTCCTGCTATATTGCCGTCCTTTGTTATGTGTCCTATGAGGAAGAGAGGCGTAGCTGTTCTTTTGGCATAGTTACTTAAATATGCCGCACATTCACGTATCTGCGAGATAGAGCCTGCGGACGAATCAATGTACTGGACAGTTGCCGTCTGTATAGAGTCTATTATTATGATGTCAGGTTGTAATTCTTCAGCTTGGGCTATTATATGCTCGGTGTCAGTCTCTGTCAATATGTAGCAGTTGTCATTTGTGGCATTGAGACGCTCTGCCCTCATCTTTAATTGTTCTGCACTTTCCTCCCCGCTTACATAGAGTATCTTGCGGTTATGGCAATTCAGGGCTACCTGCAACATCAGCGTACTCTTTCCTATGCCCGGCTCACCCCCAATTAACAACACCGAACCCAAAACCAACCCTCCACCAAGCACACGATTTAACTCCTCATCCGAAGTGTCCAATCGCTGCTGCTGCGAAACCTGAATATCCTTTACGGGCATAGCAATATTGGTCTGAATGCTTTTTGCGAAGGTCTTGCCGAGTGTTGTATCCCTCTTAATTACTTCCTCTACCAACGAATTCCATGCACCGCAGTTTGGACATTTGCCCAACCAACTACTGCTTTGTGCCCCACATTCCTTACAGAAGAAAACCGACTTTTGCTTTGCTGCCATACTACTCAGGGATAATGCTTATCTTATAGTTCATCTCTGTTTGATGAGAGAATTTCTTTTTGTCTTTGAGATACTCCGGGTGATATGGTCCGTAAGGGAAGTCTAAGAAGACATAATGCTGCATCTGTTCCACAGCTTCAAAGATTTGGAATTCCTTGTTATCTGCCAACAGAGAAGTCTCACTTTTGTCCTTCAAAGGGAAAGGGCTGCTGTATTCAAAGGTAGCTTGGCGGTGAAAGAGTGTATCTTCGGTATGGGTGGAAATCATTGTGTAATCTGCCACTATCTCTGTCTTTGTGCTCCACCAAGGTTTGTTGATAGAGTAAATAGTAATATAGAGTGCAACATCAGCTCCATAGTCCTTATAATAAGATTTGGCATTGGCAGCGGTTTGATAGCGGGAGTTAAAGGCTGTATCCTGCTTTGCCTGTTGGGCTATGGCTGTAACGGGGAAAAGATAATATCCTTTGAGGGTAAGTTCTTTTGTCATAGCGGTAAGAAACATTCGGTCACCATATTGTTCCTTTGACCTGTTATAAGGATAGATTATGAGAATGGAACGTGGCTGCGACTTATAAACCTGTGGATATATGCTGTCGCGTTGTATTTTCTTGGGGAATTTACGTTCAAAGAAGTTCAAGGTATCTCCTGACAATCTTTTTTCTTCTTTCTTTTGTTTCTTCGCCATACGTTTCAACTCGCGTTTGGAAACGGGCTTAACGGTCGTATCTTTGACTACCTCTTTTTTAGGCTCTCCCTTTATCTCAGCAAGGACGTCTTCGGTGCGGACTTCATCTTCCACCATATATTTATCCTTTACCTTATCAGCAACATTGCACCCCGCCATAAAAAGGGCGATTATCATAAATAAAACTATTCTTTTGCTCATATTTTTGATTGATTATATTATATCGTTCATTAAATTCAGTTCGCAAGTAATGGAATTTAAGTTGTATTCCATGGAATTTAAGCCGTATTCCATGGAATTTAAGTTGTATTCCATGGAAACTAAGTCAGATTCCTTAGACTTTAAGTTAAAATACATACTCTTTAAATTGTATTGTTATCATAGTCCCAAGTCCTTCTTTACCTTTTCAACATACGTCCTTGACTCTGGATAAAGCAGCATTTCTTTGTCAAAGTACTCTTTTGCCTTTACTGTATCGCCCTGTCGCAACATCATACAGGCATAGTCGGCTGAACAACCCGGAGGAGGTACAAAGGTAGATTTCTTTGGCAACTCAACAATAGTCTTGTATTGCTTGGTGAGTCTCTTTACTTCCTTGTCGTCCCAACCACCTTTCGCATAAGTGTAAGTCAGTTCGCTGTAATTCTGATATAAATACAACGTCTTCTTACAGCCTGCAAAGACGACAGTGATGATTAACAAAATTAAAATCTTTCTCATTATCTTTCGTTTTTATTTGTTTGTTCTAAATATTGCTGTTGCCCTGTTGAAGATACCATTGATGTAAGCAATAGCAAATCCATAGTTACTGACAGGAATGCCAGCCTCAACAGCCGACAATAAACGTGAGGCAAGCTGTTTGTTGGTTACCATACAGCCACCACACTGTATCACCATTGCATAGTCGGTTATTGTGCCAATATCTCCCAAGCCTGCAACGGCATCAAAGTCCAATCTTTTGTTAGTGTATTTTCTTATCCACGCCGGCAGTTTCACTCTGCCAATATCTTCGCACGTTGGTTGATGAGAGCAGGATTCAAGCATAAGCACTCGGTCGCCGTCCTGCAACCTGTCTATAAAAGGAGTACCTTCTATGTATGCCTCAAAACTGCCTTTGAGCTTTGCCAGCACTATGGAAAAACTTGTCAGGGGAATATCTTCTGTTACAATCTTAGCTACATAGTCAAAAGCCTGAGAGTCGGTTATCACTAAATCAGGTTTGGAATACACATTATTCAATACATACTCCAGCTCTGTTTCTTTGACTACAATGTTTATAGAGTCATTGTCAAGAACGTCTCTTATCATCTGCACCTGCGGCAATATCATTCTGCCTTCCGGAGCGGAGGAATCAATAGGCGTAACAAGCAAAACCACCGATTGAGGTTTGATTATGTCGTCCAGCATTCCTTTTTTCTGGTATGCGGTTGGCGGTATGGTGTTTCTTATTTTGTCGGTGAGTGATGCAATATCCGCTTTGTTGTTTGCTGATATGGAGAGAACGTTTGCAGGGTATTTTTGTTCTATGTTAGCTTTCACCAATGGCGAAAGAGGACAAATGTCTGACTTGTTAGCTACAACTATGTAAGGGATAGAAAAATGGGCACATTGCTTGATGATGTCTTCTTCGGGTTGTGCAAATTTGTCTTCCGATATTACTAACACTGCGAGGTCAATCTGTGCTAAGACTTCCAACGCTTTTTTCACACGCTTATCACCTAATATAGACACATCATCAATGCCAGCCGTGTCAATCAAGACTACAGCCCCTATGCCTTTGATTTCCATAGTTTTTTTGACGCTATCGGTTGTCGTTCCGGCAACTTCGCTCACGATGGCGACATTCTGCCCCGACAAAGCATTGATCAATGAACTTTTGCCGACATTACACCTTCCGAAAACGCCAATATGAGGTTTTACTTCCCTGCCCTGTGTCATTTTTTGTCTAATTTATGGCTGCAAAAGTACGTAAAAATTTTATATCCTGCTATTTTAACTTCATCAAACATTATTTTGACAAAATGAAACGGCGTTT
>JAISLH010000076.1 GCA_031260565.1 Bacteroidales bacterium | reverse complement strand
ACAATAGTAAGTGAGGGACAAAATGCTGAACGCTTCAGAATAAGACTCAACAAACTTTCAAATGGATTGGCTAACGTAACAACTAACGGCATTAGCCTTTGGGTTGCTAACGATGCTCTAAACATCAATGGTGAGAACCTTAAAGATGTAACAATCTATAACGCTTTGGGACAAGTTGTCTATAACAAAAATCTGAAAGGTAACAGCTTCAAAACATTGTTAGACTTGCCTGCAGGAGCATACACAGCAAAAGCAAGCAGCAAAACAAGCGTTGAGAATTTGAAATTCGTAATAACTAAATAAGGAGAAAGCATAATGAAGAAAATCATTTTAACGACAATAGCAGTTTTTGCTTTTAGTACGACAATGTTGTTTGCACAGCCCACTCCCGGTGGAAGACCCGGCAGTGGCGTAGGCGACAACGATGACGAGACAGCCCCAGTGGCAACAGCAACAATGCTATTGCTCGGCTTAGGTGGCGGATTTGCTGCCTATAAAATCAAGTACAAAAAGAAATAAATAACCTAATCTAAAACTATTTCTTTAAGGAGAGAGCAACAAAAGGCTTTCTCCTTTTTTTGTTTTCTTGTTTTGCCATAATGAAACGCCACCTTAATTTCCTAAAGCGGCGTTTCGTGACGCTAAAGTGGCGTTTCAGTGTCACGAAACGCCGCTTTAGGAAAATGAAGCAGAGTTTGGTTTTGACAAAAGGTATGAAACGGGGTTAAATCAAAAGAATTTAAGTCATTTTTCAGACAATTAAGTTTTTTTAGTTACTTTTGCGAGTTCTAATAACAACTTTTATTGCGATGAAAAAGCTCTTGGTCTCAAGTATTTTAGTTATAATTAGCCTTACTGCTATGGCTCAAAAAGGCAATATTAGGGGCTTCGTTTATGATAAGTCAAACGGCGAACCTATTATTTTTACAAACCTTATGCTGGAAGGCACAAGCTACGGCGCAGCAACTGATTTGAACGGCTATTTTACCATTAGTAATGTGCCACATGGAAAGTATGTGCTGGTAGTAAAGTATATTGGCTATGCGGAACAACGTCTTGATGTTCAGGTGTCAAATACCACAACTCATTTACGGATAGAGCTTGAGCCGACTACTCAAATGCTCGGCTCAATAACAATAGACGCCAAGCGAGAACAAGCTCAGATTCAAAGCAATGTATCTATAGAAAAAATATCTCCAAAAGAAATTTATCAATTACCTTCTATTGGCGGACAGGCTGACCTTGCCCAATATCTACAAGTGCTTCCCGGAGTAATATTCTCTGGTGACCAAGGCGGACAGCTTTATATACGTGGCGGAAGTGCTATTCAGAATAAGGTGTTGCTTGACGGCATGGTTATCTATAATCCTTTCCATTCAATAGGGCTATTCTCTGTTTTTGAGACAGATATTATACGTAATGCAGATATTTATAGCGGAGGTTTCAATGCTCAATATGGTGGAAGAATATCGTCAATAATGGACATAACCACAAAGGACGGCAACAAGAAATACACAGAGGGCAAAGTGGCTGTTTCAACCTTTGGAGCAAATCTTTTTTTGGAAGGTCCTATTATTAAGGAGACGGAACAGAGAAAATATTCTTTGTCTTATATTCTTTCGGCTAAAAACTCTTATTTGTCTTATACATCAGATAATATTTACTCTTACATTGATGGAACACTGCCTTATGACTTCCTTGATTTATATGGTAAGGCTA
This sequence comes from Bacteroidales bacterium, assembly GCA_031260565.1. Lineage (GTDB taxonomy): Bacteria > Bacteroidota > Bacteroidia > Bacteroidales > P3 > JAISGN01. The sequence goes on along the minus strand of JAISLH010000076.1, from coordinate 8,499 downwards.
CATTGGCAACAACAAACGGCAGCAAGATAAATCTGTTCGGCTTTAACTTCACTGACCAAGTCAAAGGTTATAAATCAATAGCCGATTTTAATTGGGCGAATAGCGGAATGGGGGCAAACTTTGTACTGTTGCCCGGTATGAGTTCGGCGTTGATTGAAGGTATCTTTGCCTATTCAGATTATACAATCAATATGAAGGACAACGCAGCAAGCAATACAAGTAATATCGGTAGTTTTAATGCAGGATTGAACACTACCAACTTCTATGGCAAAAACCAGTTGAAGTTTGGCATTGAGGCAGTAGGAAGCACAACCCGCACATCATACAATTCCTACGATACTTTGGTAGATTACTCAACAGAAATAGGAGCATATACTATCTTCAAGGGATTTTGGAAAAAGTTATTATATGAGCCAAGCTTGCGATTTATCTATTATGCGTCATTAGGCGAAGCAAGTCTTGAGCCACGCTTAAGTTTGAAGCTCAATGTTACTGAAAAATTTAGATTAAAGTTTGCGACCGGTATGTATTCTCAGACCTTTATTGATACCAAAAGCGACAGGGATATTGTTAATCTTTTTACCGGATATTTGACTGCTTCACCTGACTTGAATATTGTTACTACCTTCAAAGGGGATTCTTTGACTCAATATTTGGAGAAGTCTAATCATTTTATTTTTGGCTTGGAGTGGGATTTGGCTCGTAATTTATCACTCAATATGGAGGCTTATTACAAGACAATGAACCAATTAGTTTCGGTCAATCGGGACAGATATTATGCCGATGACTTGGATCATAGTAACAAACCTGACTATATGAAAAAGGAGTATGTTGTTGAAGACGGTGTGGCTTATGGTGGTGATGTTAGTTTGAAGTATGAGGACGGACGATTGTATGTTTGGACGATATATTCTTTGGGCTGGGTGCAGCGAGAAAATGAAATATTGACTTATTATCCTCATTACGACAGGCGACACAATATAAATGTACTTGCCTCTTATCAGTTTGGATTAAGTCGTTCGTGGGAGGTCTCTTTGAGGTGGAATTATGGTAGCGGCTTCCCTTATACTCCTACGCGAGGAATGGGAGAAAATTTAACTTTACAGGACGGTATTTCCTCTGACATAGTGTATGCAAATGGTAATTTAACTACTTATTATGGTGAATTGAACTCCAAACGTCTGCCTGATTACCATCGTCTTGATTTTAGCCTAAAAAAACGCTGGCAAATAGGCAAAAGAGGTGTTTTGGAAGCTAATTTAAGTGTTACAAATGTTTATAATAGAAATAATCTTTTTTATTACGATAGAGTAACCGGGACAAGGATAAATCAGCTACCAATTATGCCAAGTATAGGAATAAATTTCTCGTTTTAAGAAAAAAAAACTTATATTTTGCTTCTATGTTGATTTTTTTTTATATCTTTGCAACCTCAAAATTAGTATTTAATGTAAAATTTATTTAATATGAGAAATAAAATTCTTATCAGCTTAGCATTACTTGCAACAATGGCAGTAAGTGCTCAAAACGAAAGTTCTTCAATACGTTGGAAGGGCTACACTCCAAATGGTTTTTGTGGAAATTGGGAAGTTTCCGCAGGCGTAGGTGCAAACTTTTTCTTCAAATTTGGGGACAACGAAAATCCTTCTTTTGGTGATTTGACCGATCTTTCCTTTAATGTATCGGTAGCAAAATGGTTTAATCCAATAGTTGGAGCACGTATTAATTGGCAAGGTCCTTTCGCATCTGCGATAGACATTAATGGCAATTTGCACGACTTTAACTTTATGTTTATCCACTATGACCAGTTGTGGAATTTGACTAATTGGATTTGTGGTTACAAAGCAGACCGCTTGTATAATGCTGTACTAACTACGGGAATGGGTTATGCAGTGAATACTGACGTTGGCAATGATGAATTTGCATTTGCACTTGGTTTGCAAAACAGATTTAGGGTGTGTGATGCATGGAACATAGATTTGGAACTACAATCTATGCTTACAAAGTCTAACTTTGACCAAGTGGAATCTGGAGCAACGCTATCTCATGGTGGTTGGGATAGACTTGCAACAAGTCTTGCGGTTTATGTTGGGGCTACTTACAAGATACCTACTCGCAATTGGAAGGCAGCACCGCAATGTAATAAACAAGATGACGGGTGTGTAAAGCGTGTCAATGACCTTGAAAAAGACAATGGCAACTACAAAAAGGCTCTAAAAGATGCTGAAGACCGCAACAACCAACTGAGAAAAGAATTAGATAAGGCAAGAAACGCTGCACAGGAGCAAGGAAACCAGCCAGCAACTAATTTAACTCCAAAAGAGACTCAAGTATCATTCACATTATTCTTTAATGGAGATGAAAGCTCTCTTACTGATGAGGCAAAGGCTTCTATTAAAACAATAAATGAGTTGATGAAGAAAGCCGATAATAATACCACTTACACCATAGTTGGTTACTCTGACAAGGATACAGGAAATCCTAAAGAAAATATGGAATTGAGCAAGAAGCGTGCTGAGAACGTTCGCAAGGCTCTTGTAAATGGCGGTATTGATGCATCAAGACTAAAGGCAGAAGGCAAAGGTGATACAGTACAACCTCTTGGTTCGGGTACTATCAATCGTTGCGTAATGATCTTACAAGACAAATAATCTTTAATACAATATTAAAAGCATTCAACGCCGCTTTTCAGTTTTGGAAAGCGGCGTTTTTGTTTTCATAAAGTTGGCTTTAGCTTCCTGAAGTCAAGAAAGGAAAAATTAAAGCGGCGTTTCGTGACGCTGAAACGCCGCTTTAGAAATTTGTTACGGCGTTTTGTCAAAACCAATTCTTACAGCGGTGAAATACTCTTGTAAATTCAATCAATTATCATTCGCATTATTTTTGTACTTTTGCATTTTCCAAATATAGATTCTTTTATGAAACAAATTGTTTTTATCTTTTGTCTCACTCTTTCTTCATTAAGTTGCTTTGCAACGGCACAATACCCTGATAAACTAATATATAAAGGCGACACTTTGCCTTTCTTTACACATCCAGATATAGAGTTGTATGACCAAGATAGCAATGCAATAAATTTGTTTGGAGATAGAGAAGTAGATGTTGTTACTTCGTGTTGGCGAGGCTATGTTGCATATTGGCTTATTGAGAATTCCAAACTATATTTAGTAAGAATTGAGAGTTGGGATTATAGAAATGACTCTATGGAAGCTGATTTGAAATCACTATTTGGGGACAAATATATTAAAGGAAGGGTGGAAGCAGACTGGGTTTCAGGGATTTATTATGCTGGAATAGGGAAGGTAGTTTATTATGTCCATGATGCAAACCTATCTTCTTATGAATATGAACTGCAATTCAAAATAAAAAACGGCAAAATCCCCTTTAGACAACCTTCTTTGTTTAATAACTCAAAGTCTATTCAAAATCCGTATTTATTTACCCCTGAAGGGCTATGGTCTTACATATATAGAAATATAAATTGGGTCATTTTGCCTTCGCTCAACGATAGTACAGGATTATGGATTGTTTGTGAATTTTCAGCAAATAAGAAAGGGGAAATGAGTAATGTAAAAATTCTTCGTAGTAATAGCAATAACGCTGCATTTGATAAGGAGTTGGTCAGAGTAATTAAAACATATCCGCTAATGGACGCTTATTATCATCATGGCAAATTTAGGAAAATCCCATTTAGAATGAATATCCGCTTCAATAATGAATTAAAAGAAAAGTATTATCAAAAGGAATAGTAAAATATAACTGCTTTTTATGAAAGTATAATTGCTTAGCACAGCCGTAAAACAAAGATTTATTGGACTGAAACGATGTATAAATGTTTTGATTTCATATATTTTTTGTATCTTTGCAGCCTTAAACTTTTTCAAATTGTATGGCAAATAAGCGGAAACAAAGAAATATAATGATAATTGCCCTTGTGGTAATTATGATTCTTGTAGTAGTTTTAGTATTGGCAACAAGGAAAACATCTACTTTGAAACAAAATTTCAACATAGAGAACATAGAAACCATTACTAAGGTATCACTTGCCGACAAAAGCGGAAACCGTATCATTCTTACGAAAGTTGCCGACAGCCTTTGGACAATAAATGACACGGATACGGCAAGTTACAATATGATAAATACGTTACTGACAACTCTTAAAGATATGCGTGTCCGCGAACCGATAGCTAAGGCTGCTCATAAGAATATTCTTACTCAGCTTGCGGGACAACGTACGGAAGTTCAGGTATATCAACAGAGTTATGTGATAGATTTTTGGTTTATTCATTTATTTAAGAAAGATAAACTGACAAAGACCATCTATGTTGGCTCGGAAACGCAGGATAATATGGGAACGTTTATGCTTGTGAAGGGAACACAAGAGCCTTGTGTGGTGTATATTCCGCATTTTCGGGGATATTTGGTAACGAGATTTTTACCTTATTTGGATTTGTGGAAGAGTCATAATATTTTTAAATGTAATCCGAAAGATATTGCCTCCATTAAGATTGTTATTCCAAAGCAGGAGGCGGAGTCTTTTGAACTTTATCAAAAAGATAATACCTTTAAGTTTAAGTTATTGAAGACAGGGGAAGATTTGAACGACTTTGACACAATGAAAGTTACGGCTTTGCTTTCGTCCTTTATGGATTTGAATTATGAGTCTGTTGCAAATGAAATAACGCAACTGGAGAGAGATACAATTTTTGCAAAAGAGCCTAACTTTGTTATAACTCTTACTGATACCAAAGGCAAGAGCCGCAAGTTGAAGACGTATGTTAAGTTGTACAATACGGACTCTTGGGTAAGCGAAAATGATAAAAACGATTTTTATAAGATAATGGATGTGGATAGGATGTATGCTGTGCTGGAAGGAGTTAAAGATACGCTTATTTTGCAATTCTTTGCGATGGATAATATTCTCAATCCTGCAAGCTATTATTTTGATAATACTAATCGTTAGTAAGATATTGATAAAAAAAAGAGAAAAATATTTCAATTAAATAAAAAAGCGGTACTTTTGCCAACGGATATAGAATAACAAAAACATATATAGAATATGAAATTTATAATTAATGGAGCGAAACTCCATAGTGCGATGCAATCAATATCGGGTGTTATAAGCACAAACAATGCCATACCGATTGTAGAAAACTTTTTGCTGACTTTAGAAGACAATTCTATTGAAATAACCGGTTGTGATTTGGAAACAATGGCAACGGTTAAAATAGAACTTGACTCTTATGAAGCAGGTGATGTAAATAAAGTCTTGGTTCCTGCCAAGTTGTTAGATGAACTTGTAAGCAGTTTATCCTCTATGCCTTTGAATATAAAGGTTAATGATGACACTTTGGCGGTAGAAATCTCAGCAGGGGAAGGAAAATACACTATTGCGGGTCTATCGGCAGACAATTACCCGAAGATGATGGAAGTAGAAGACCCTCAAACGATGACTTTGCCTTCAACCATTATTGTTAATGCCATAAGCAAAACATCTTTTGCAACAGGCACAGATGAGTTGCGTCCGCAAATGACAGGTATTTATTGTGAGCAAATGCCAGATGGTATAACATTTGTGGCAACAGATGCTCATAAATTGGTACGCTACCGTTGCGAAGAATGTAAATCTGATGAGGAAGTTAAATTTATCTTACCTAAAAAGCCATTGACACTTGTCAGTAAGATACTGTCTTCTTTCAATGAAGAGCTGGAAGTTAATACTAACTTTAATTACAACAACGTAAGTTTTACGTTCGCAAACTATAAGATTGTTTCACGTCTCATTGAGGGCAAATATCCAAATTATGACGCCGCAATACCTAAAAACAATCCAAACAAACTTATCATAGACCGCCAGATGTTTTTATCAAGTGTTAAACGTGCTGCTATTTTGACCAATAAATCAACTCAGCAAATACATTTAAAACTTACGGAGAACCAATTGATAGTTTCAGCTGACGATATAGATTATGAGAATAAGGCAGAAGAACCATTGAATTGCTCGTATGACGGAGAGGAAATGGAGATAGGCTTCAACGCAAAGTACTTGCAGGAAATGCTTAACAACATTGACACCATCAACATTTTGTTTGAAATGTCGCAACCAAACAGAGCAGGTATCATTCACCCTTATGACGAGACGGCTGAGGCAAATTTAGAAGATATTCTTATGCTTATTATGCCGGTAACATTGATGAATTAAAATAACATAATAATAAAAGTAAAAAGATGAAGAGATTAGTTTATTTATTGCTGTTTGCGTTGGTGTTCTCCAATGTATCAATGGCTCAAAACGAAAAGAAAGAAGAAAAGAAAGGTTATCAATTTACAAAAGTGAAGGAAAACCCAGTTACCCCTGTCGGAGACCAATATCGTTCAGGAACTTGTTGGAGTTTTTCCGCTGTTGGTTTGGTTGAAGCCGAATTGGTAAGAACAGGAAAGGGACAATACAACCTTTCTGAGATGTGGATAGTTCGCCATGCTTATATGGAAAAGGCAGAACATTACATCCGTATGCACGGTAACGCAACCTTTGCTGCTGGCGGAGCGTTTCAGGACATTCCTCTTATGATTAAGAAATATGGAATTGTACCCGAAGAAGCGTACGCTGGACTGAATTATGGTGAAAGCAAACATAACCATAGTGAGTTAGATGCTGTATTGGAAGGCTTTGTTAAGCCGCTTGCACAAGCCAAAAAACTAAGTCCATCTTGGAAAACTGCCTTCAACGCAATCCTTGATGCATACTTTGGACCAGTGCCTGAGAAGTTCAAATACAATGGAAAAGAATACACACCTGCTTCATTTGCCGCTTCACTTGGCTTAAATTGGGACGATTACATTGAGATAGGTTCTTTCACTCACCACCCTTTCTACGAGAAATTCATACTTGAAATCCCCGATAACTGGACAAACGGCGAAATTTATAACGTTAAATTGGACGAAATGATTCAGATAATGGATGACGCAATCAACAATGGCTACTGCATAGGCTGGGGTGCGGACGTTAGTGAGAAGGGTTTTTCATGGAAAAATGGCGTTGCAATCGTTCCAGATGAAGATAAAACAGATTTGTCTGGCACAGAACGCGACCGTTGGGAGAAGCTTACGGCGGCTGAAAAGACTGCTGCAGCATACAGTTTTGACGGAACAGCAAAAGAAAAGACCATTACGCAAGCAATGAGACAGGAAGGTTTTGATAATTTTGAAACAACTGACGACCACGGAATGGTGATTACCGGCATCTATAAAGACCAAAACGGCAACAAATTCTACAAAGTTAAGAACTCATGGAACACAGAAAACATATACGATGGCTACTTTTACGCATCTGAAGCTTTCGTTCGTTTCAAGACAATGGACTTTCAAATCAACAAAAACGCCCTGTCTCCAGCAATGAAAAGCAAGTTGGGTGTGAAATAATCAGACTTTAAGCATATTAAGTTGGTGATTTGTGCAAACAAAACGCTGATTTAATCTTCATAACTTTTTTAATAAATTTAAATTGGTCAGCCTTTCGGTAAAACGGAGGGCTGATTTTTTATATATAATTCACCAAAACAGTATATATTTTTCACTGACTTTTTCCGTTTTTTCACTGACTTAATATCAAAAATGAACTCATTTACAAACTTGAAACAACTGTTTCAAATCAAAAACTCACTCATTTAATTTTAAAAATGAACTCATTTGAAAAAGTGTTTTAACTGTTTTACTTTTGTGAAACAACTGTTTTAAAATAAAAAATGAGCACATTTTCATTACTAAGTTAGTGAGTTACCAGTTATAACTCACTGACTTTTTACTGCTAACTTACTGACTTATTACTACTAAAACGCTGACTTTTCTTAGCAAAACGCTGATTTATTACTGCTAAAACACTGACTTTTCTTAGCAAAACACTGACTTATTACTACCAAAACGCTGACTTTTCATTGCTAAAACACTGACTTTTTACATTAAAACATCAATATAGTACTATTAACTTATAGATTTATTGCAAAAATATTGGCGTTTTAATGGAATAAGTCAGTAATTTTATTATAAAATATTACTGACTTTTTAATGTAAAAACAAAGAGTTATTGACATAAATCAATAACTTTACAGCGAAAAAACAAAGACTTATTGAACTAAATCTGTGAGTTTGTATGTTTTTTTAGTAAATTACTTATAGTCGCTTACTGACTTTCTGCACCATCTCAGTCTTCCACGACTTGAAATCGCCGTCAATGATGTGCTCTCTCGCCTGATTGACAAGCCAAAGATAGAAAGTCAGGTTATGAATAGAAGCGATTTGGAGGGCTAAAATCTCACGAGCAACAAACAAATGTCGCAGATAAGCCTTTGTATATTTAGTATCTACGAAGCTCGTTCCTGCCGAATCAATAGCGGAAAAGTCCTGAGAAAACTTCGCATTTTTAATGTTTATTATCCCTTCAGCAGTGAAAAGCATCCCATTTCTCCCGTTTCGAGTTGGCATAACACAGTCAAACATATC
>JAISLH010000072.1 GCA_031260565.1 Bacteroidales bacterium | reverse complement strand
CTTCTTTTTGACAACGACTTGCAACTGAGCGGTTGGCAAAACAAAACGACTAATGAACAGATTATAACCAACGACCATCAGCCCCTAATAGCCTTTGGTTTCAGCGGTATAGCTGTTGTATCTCCCTCAATCTTCGGTTTGCTTAATAAAAGCGGCTCTTTTCCTATAATGCCTCAGTATTTACAGATAAGCGAAGCACATCTAATCAATGGCTTTATTCATAACACTGACCGCTGGCTTGATGTCGGCAAACTGGAATCCATACCACTTGCGACACAACTTTGCTCTACATTATCGTATTAGAATTTTAAGTCCCTAAACCCTTGCTTTATTTTCGCCAAACGCCATAATAATTTTCCAAAGCGGCGTTTTACTACCCTAAAACGCCACTTAGATAAGATCAAAAACTATATCACTAAATCAAAAAGCTATTTCTACCAACCTTTGTCGTATTCCGAGTTGTTTTTGCCCTCTTGGATTTCCTGCTGATATTTGGAACAATCAATGGTAACATCTAAATCTTTCGGTTTTGCAAAGTCACCTTGATAGAATTTTAATGTTTTGTCTTTTTCACACCGCTGCATAAATAAACCATAGACAGGCAACGCCATTGCAGCACCTTGTCCCATTACCATAGAGCGAAAATGTATGCTTCTTAATTCGCCGCCAACCCATATTGCTGTTGCCAAACGAGGGTTTAAACCGATGAACCAGCCGTCTGAGTTGTTGTCTGTTGTACCTGTTTTTCCTGCTATGACACTCTTTAAGCCATAACGAAAGCGTAGCCTTGTACCCGTACCTCCATCAACGACACCTTTCATCAGCTCAATGGTCAAATGTGCTGTTTGAGGAGTGATTGCTGCATTGACCTGTGGCGAGAATGTCTCTAATACCATACCCTTACTGTCGGTTATTTTAGTGATAAAGATAGGCTCAATGTGCGAACCATTATTGACAAATGTCGCCATAGCCGAAGCCATATCCATAACGGACAAATCCGATGTGCCGAGACATATTGACGGAAAGGCTTCCATTGGAGTCTTGATACCCATATTGTGAGCCAAAGCAACCACAGCCGCTGGCGTTGTGTAATTCTTGATAAGATTAGCAGAGATGTAATTAACCGAGTTAGCTAAAGCCCATTTGAGAGTAACCTTTTCCCCTTCACGAGTGTGGTTGGAGTTCTTTGGTGACCAGTTATCAAAATCTTCAAAGACAACGGGCGAGTTTTCTATCTCAAAGCAGGGCGACAACTCACTATCGTTTAGAGCCGAAGCATAGACAAAAGGCTTGAAGGTAGAGCCAACCTGACGTCTGCCAAGTGTAGCATTGTCAAACTTAAAACTTTTATAATTTGTCCCTCCTACATAAACCTTAACATATCCTGTCTGTGGCTCTATGCTAACCACTCCAGTATTGAGAAAAGACTTGTAATAACGCAACGAATCCCAAGGACTCATCAATGTGTCAATATCTCCATTGTATGAAAAGACTCGCATATTTACTTTTTTGTCAAATTCCTTACGAATTTCTTTATCACTCAGCCCATCATCCTTTAATGAGTGATAACGGTCAGAAGATTTCATTGCAGCCAAATAGTATTGCTGTATATCCTTATCTGAAATGCCTGTGAATGGTGCTTGCTTATAACCCTTTAAATGCTTAAAGAACTCCCCTTGTAGATAAGTAAAATGTTCCTTAACCGCCTCTTCGGCATATTTTTGCATACGATAATCAATGGTAGTGTATATCCTTAATCCGTCCTTATGCACATCATAGTTGTTGCCGTCAGGTTTGTAATGATTTTTGCACCATTGCTTCATATAGTTGCGTATCATCTCTCTAAAATAAGTAGCAATACCCTCATCGTGGGTCTGTGGATGATAGTCAAGTATTATCTTCGTTGCCGAGAGACTGTCAAAGACTTGGTCGGTTAGGTAGTCATACTTGTTCATCTGAGCAAGAACAGTGTTACGGCGTTTAAGAGCATTTTCAGGATTGCGCACAGGATTATAAGCCGTTGGTGCTTTAAGCAACCCGACAAGCATAGCACTCTGTTCAACATTTAATTTATCGGTCGTGGTAAAAAAGAAAGTCATAGCCGCTGTCTTTATTCCAAAGGCATTATTGCCAAAATCAACCGTGTTAAGATACATTGCCAAAATCTCATCTTTTGAATAGTTTCTCTCCAACTTCACGGCAACAATCCATTCTTTAAATTTAGCATAAATAGTCCCCAACTTAGAGTGCCTTTCGCGTGGGAAAAGGTTCTTGGCAAGCTGTTGGCTTATGGTACTTCCCCCGCCTGAGGAACGATTTTGCCCAACGACTGTCTTGCCCAGTACTCTGAAAAGACTCCTCATATCAATCCCGCTATGTTTGCGAAATCTTGCATCTTCCGTTGCAATCAAGGCATTGACCAAATTTTGGGAAATATCACTATAATTAGCATTTGAGCGGTTCTGAAGACCAATATAACCCAGTACCTCTCCGTCTGCCGAATAAACTTCAGAAGCTAAATTGGATTTAGGGTTTTCTAACTGCTCAAATGACGGCATAAAGCCCAGCCACCCCAGCGAAAGGCAGAAAAAGAACAGGAATAGAAGGACAAGAAAGCCTCCAAAAATCTTCCACATTCTCTTCACATATCGCTTGTATTGTTGCTCTTGCTGCTCTTGCTTCAATGATTTGTGTTCCATAAAACAGATGTTATTTTAACGTGGCAAAAGTACAATAATTTTTTGTACTTTTACATCCTCAAACTAAACAACGAATAAAAACTTATGCCCTTTTGTCAAAACCAAACTCTGCTTCA
>JAISLH010000038.1 GCA_031260565.1 Bacteroidales bacterium | reverse complement strand
AAAAACCTGATGATTTTATATAAATTTTATGTAACCTTATTGCAATAACGCAATATATCACTTTATGGGGATAATATAGTATTTTATCCCCTTTTTCGTGCTTTTTGCCAAAATTAAAGCGGCGTTTCGTTCTGATGAAGCGGTGTTCGGCAAAATTTGTCTTTTTTTTGACCAAAATTATTTGAAATTTTGCCATTTTTACGCTTAATTTTGACAAAATTTATGCTAAAAATGGCAGGTTTTAATGAGTGTTTTGTATAAATTATATGAGATAAACCAATAATTATTGTCTTGGTTTTTGACCGCAATTCTGCGTTAAAAATACACAGAAAAACTCTTGATTTGGCACATTGAAGATTTAATGAAAACAGAGTGATTACCCGTTTAAATGCTTTGAAAAGATGTTGCCCCAATTCAATACAGGTAGCTGATAAAACAAAAAACGAGGGCTTCATTTGAAGCCCTCGTTCGTATTAAATAACATTAAATAGTTTATTTTGTCGTGCGTTTGGCAGGAGTTTTAGTCGTTGCAGGTGTTGCTTGTTTGGTAGTTGCAGGCTTTGATTGCTTTGCAGCAGGCTGTTCTTTTGCAGTAGTGGTAGTAGTTGTTGATTCTTTTTTGGCAGGAGTTTGTTGTGTCGGCGTCTGTTTTGCAGGTGTTGGCTGCTTAGTCGGCTCTACTTTCTTTACGGCTTGTTTAGGGGCAGTTTTGGTTGGCGTTACAGCAGGCTTTGCTGGTTGTTTAGGCTCAACTTTTTGCTCCGGTTTTGAATCTAATAAGACAGGCTTTTCGTTAAGAACGGGCTGCGTTACCTTTGTATCAGGCTGTTCTTTCTTGGCTGGGAGTTCTTTGCTTGGTGTAACGACAGGCTGTTGCGGACGTTCGGAAACTACTGTTGTTGGTTTTGCAAGCTCTATCTTTCCATTGTTTTTAGAACTGGAAGGTTTGAATTCTTTAGCTGCTGTCCTGTTAGTCTCTATTGCTTTTGTATCCTTAGCAAGTTTAGTATCATCAAAAGCCTTGCCAGGGTTCTTTGTCTTGAAATCACTCTCCAATGCAGTCTCGGAAGGTAAGGCTTTTACGAGTTTTAGCTCACTTGCGTCAAAATACTGATTGGTACTAATATCCTTAAATATTGATGTGTTAGAGCCTGTGTTCTGTCTTCCCGGTTTTGATGACGCAGAGCCGTTACCTGTTGCTCCAATCTCGCCTCTACCTATGGTTACGTTACCATTATTATGTCCGTTGTTGTGGTCATTATAGTCGCTTGCGTTTCTATGTTGATTGTGTCCATAAGGATTATGACGCTGGTCGTAATGGTCATGTCTATTACAATAAGCCCTGTAGTAGGCGTCATAATATCCATCTCTATAACCGGCAGCATAGGCATTGCTGTAACGAGAGTTGTAGCCATAAGCGTAGCTCCAACCAAAGTATGTATAGAAGAACGACTCCCAATAGTCATCGCAACTATTGATAACATCTACCGCATATTGACGAGCGAGCAATGAATAATTGATTGCATTGCTGTATCGGCGGCTTCTGTAAAGGTCTTGTGCGTAGTCGTTATAATAAACGGCTTTTGACAACGATGAACCCGACCAATAGTCATAATAACTAACCATATCGTAGGCTTCGTTAATGGTGTAGGCGGTTTTTCTAATTACATCTCTTGCCTGAGTGCGTCTGCTGGAGCATGCTTGCGATGCAGTGCTCATAATAATTACCAGCACAATGGCTACGGAGGCTAATCTTACGAGGTTTTTTTTCAGTGATTTCATATTAAAGTTATGTTTTTATTAAGTTTAACAATTATTTTTTTCTTTTATAGCAATTTGCGTGCCAAAGATTTTTTTAATAGCAATTAGTTGGTGATTTTTTTATATATTTTGTTTTTCGTACTGGTGCTTTTACTGCGTCCAATCCAAGTCTATTACACTCTATCATAAATAAATCTCGGTGCTATTTTCATTACAATGGCTATAAGCCGCCAACGTTTAGTGATATAGACAACCTTTTTCTGTGCCTTTATTGCTTTGTAAATCTGCAATGAAGCGTCTTTTAAAGGTCTTGTCCAAAGCAGATGAGGCTGCCCTTTTATCAAATCCGTATCCACAAAGCCGGGTCTAATGTCCGTTATTTTGATTTTGGATTTGGCGTGCTTTGCTTTCTGCCGTAAGCCTTCCAAATAGCTCGCCTGATATGCCTTTGATGCAAAATATGACGGGGCAAAGCGGTTTCCTCTCAGTGAAGCAATGGAGCTGATAGCCGCAAAATGCCCTTGCTCTCTCTGTTCAAAGTACTTAAAAGCCCAATCTGCGATATTGGTAAAGCCCAAAACATTGGTCATAATCGTCTTTTGTTCAATGGAAAAGTCAAGTTGGTGATTGATATTTCCCACCCCAGAACAAAGAAATATCAAATCCACCGAATGCAACTCGGCAATCAGCTCCTGCAATGCCTCAATAGCTTTGTCGGTATCTGTAACATCAAACTGCTTGATGACAAAAGCCTCAGCGTTTTGTGTTCTCAAATTTTCCAACAATTCCATCCTTCTCCCCGTTATTCCGACCTTATATCCGTCCTTCACCAAAAGCTTTGCGACTTCCTTGCCTATGCCTGATGTAGCTCCTATAACGATAGCGTTTTTCATCTCTTTCATTGTGTTTTACTGTTTCTTAGACTTTGCAAAGATACAAAAAAAACTTATCTGCCTGTTCCTGTCTTTCAGTGATATAATGTAGTCTTATAATTTCACCAAAGGTTCATTTCATTTTCCACTACATACGCCTTCCCAAAACCAAGTACTGCTTCATTTTCCTAAAGCGGCGTTTCGTGACGCTGAAACGCCACTTTAGCGTCACGAAGCGGCGTTTCAAAAAAACAAGGTGGCGTCTGGCTAAAATGAATGTTCATCCATTTTGCGACCAAAGTAACTTTTTTTAGCAAAAAGGTTGCAAATAAGAAAATAATATGTACTTTTGCAACGTGAATTTGTGAGAACTGTACTCGAAGAGTTGAGTATTTGTAACAAATTTGCTTGTGGTTAAGTCGGAATCTAGAAAATTCTTAAACCAAGTGAAGTCTAAATTTTCACGATAATACATTCGTGGGGTTACTTATCAGATTTCTAAGGTATTTTCTAGAACCTCGACTTAGGTAAGTAAAGATGTTATCATTTTCCCACGCTTGCACGAAACTAAAAAGTAATTAAATTTTTATGTTTAACTTAATACTTATTAAAAAATGAAACGTTTATTATTATGTTTTTGCGACTCTAAAAAGAGAAAAATGAGCAAGAAGGAAGTCAGAATTAAAAAAAAGTAGTACATTTGCAACGTTAAAAACTATAATGTTGTTAATTGTTATGGGAACAAGCAGTACCTATTTGCAATCTCAAGTTTTCTCAAGCCCTAATGCGGCAAGTTGTGCAATTACTGTAGGAGAAACGGGTTATGACAAAAACACGCAGAAAATTCAAAAAGGTAATGGGGTATCTGTGTTTATAACACAAAAAGGAGGTGCTATTTTCTTTTTTGTAGAACCCAATAACGGAGCAGTTCAGGCGGCTAAGTTGCCCCCAGAAACTGGTGAAAATACAGAAAAATGGTATGAAATTAAAGATTTCGTATTGGATAATGATACGATATTTTTCTGTGGGATACTACTTTCCTCTGTTGGCACTATGGACCTTGGCTCAATGATAGGTCCTCCATTAGACTCAACAGGCTTTATTGGATATGTCAAATATGCACAGGGTATGCCAACAGAGCCACAAGCAACGTATTTTGAACTTACTCTGTTACAAACTATGAATAAAATAAAGACATATATAAATAACCAAGGGGAAAGAGTAGTTGTCGGCATTGGAAAGCAGGTTTCAGGTATTTCTCGTTATGATTATTTTATCAAATTTACAATAAATGACAATAGCCTTACAATGTTTAAGTGTCCTTATTTTAATTATAGTAATAATAATAAAATGGAATTATTGCAAGATATTGCCGTTACAGACGATTATGTGTGTTTGTCTTCTGTTTCTGAAGAACCGGGTATAAATATATATGATAAATCAGGTGCTAACAGAGTTTACCATGCACAAATAACGAGAAGGTTTGACAGAAACAATTTTGTACAAAAAACAATGTGGGATTCATTTCGTGATTGGACTTCTGATTGGAGTAGAGGCTATGGCATATATGATGCTAAGTTAGAGCATACGTTTGAAAATGAGGTTGCATTGTCGTACATATTTTGCGTAAATGACAACGGAATAGGGCTATCACCTAACTTTAATACTGATGTTACTACGAATAACTATTATTATAATATCTTATTTAGAAGAAACATGACTTCATTCAATCATCGTTTTTCGTTTAATCCAACCACTGATTTGAACGGATATGATTACCTTGATTGGTTCCCGATAAAAGTAGATAGTTCTGATACAGAGCTTAGAGTAAAAGATATGACGTTTACGGAAGATTTTGAGGATCCTATTGATAGCCTTAGAGGTATTTTGTTAGTTATAAAGGAATCTAATGAGAAAGAAGATGTTGTCTTAAGGATACCTTGCTATATAGAACAATATGGACTTAGTCAAAATCCTCATTTTTATGGATATAACACAGATACTGAGACTATTTCAATACTAAAAATTCCAAGTAGTGTTTATGGGTATATGCCAAGCTGGAGTCATATAATAGAAAGTGAAAATCAGCATTTTTCTATGATTGGAGTTACAAGTAGAGATAGGTACGGATTGTATAATCATACTCGGAGTCCATTGGTCATATATGACCAATATCTGACTCTCTTCAATAATTCGTGTAATGAGGTGAATGCTTGCCCTATTAGATATTGGTTATATCCTTCTTTGCGGCTAACAGGCTTTTATGGAGATATGCTACTTTATTATGATCATCCATTAGACCCGAAAGTGATAGATATTGAATATCCAGATAATGAAAAAATAGATATAAATTGCCAATATTAAAAAAGATAGTGATAATAAAAGAAATAACAGAAATGAAAAAAATTAGTTTAATTTGTGTTCTAAGTCTCTTGGCTTACACAAGCAATGCACAGCAACAAGAGTATGATACCTTGATTTACTTTCCACAGGAAATAATAGGTTGCCCAACCGCATTTGACACTTCTATTTTTGAAGCAAGCATACTAATGTATAGTTTTAAGTATGAATGCATACATGGCGTTCCTCCATCTACTCGTCCGATGGGAGATTTCATAGGCTGTAATACATATTACCCCGAAGGCTTTGCTCAGCATTATAATTTTGACTCAACATTGCTAATTTGTGGTCTCGCAGCTCGTGTTTATGGTGAATTTCAGTTTCCTGACGATGATAAAACATATTTCTTCCACTTGATGAATTCTGATTTAAGTGAAAGCATGGCGTCTGCCTCAATAACTCATTCCGTTCCTGATTCACTACTAAGTGGGTCTCCAAATGTACCAGATGCGGTCTTAAAAAACTACTACTTTGGTCATGTTGTGTCTATCAGTGATTTCTTCTTGTCTGTTGACATTCCAAGTAATTGGAGCGGTGCTTCTATGTCTTATAACCATACTTATAGTTTCATAGATACAGTTTGCCTGAATCAAATAGTAGGTTGTCAATACTCAGAACACCCATGGATAAAGAAAAATGGAGAATGGAAGAGCTTTGTTGATGATACGGTCTATGAAGTATTTAGAAATATGTTTATAGAGTTTTTGCCCGTGATACTTATTCCAAAAGAAGACACTACGACTCCCGGTAGTTTGCAACAAATAAATTTGGATAATACTTGTTCTGTTTCTCCCAATCCAACAAGCGAAAGCCTGACAATTATTAGCCAGTTTAAGGTTAGTAATGTTGAGATTTATAATGCAGTTGGTGTAAAGGTGAAAGAACAAGCAGTCAATGCTCACGAAGCAAAGATAGATGTTAAGGGTATTCCTGCAGGCAACTATGTTGTGAAATTATCCACGCCACGTGGTACGGCGACTAAGAAGTTTGTGAAGAAGTAAATCACACAACTTTATAAAAGAAAAGCCCGATGATTAAATGTTATCGGGCTTTTTTACTTTATTATGATGTTGTTAATGATGTTTTTGCTTTGGTATTGCTTGTATTTGTCGGCGAAATGCTTATTTATCTTCCCAAGCAAATCTGTTCTGACAAGCATAAGTTCCTGCTTTAAGGCAGGCGAAGATACAAAAACATAAAGCACAGAGCCTTGTATGTAAATCTTTTTGGTCAAGCGGTCGGTCAAAGTGCCCGTTAATTGCTTCCAAACGTCTTTTACTTCATATTCAAAAGGATTATAATCAATGTTAAATGCCTTAATAAAGTTGGCGAACACCTCTTTAATTGAAGCCTCTTTTGCTTCCCGTCTTACGAAATATCTTTTCTGCATTATCAATTTTGTTTTTTATTGCCGCCTTCCTTTATTCTAAAAGGAGTATCTGCATTTTCTCGTTAATGGACTGCGAAATAGAGCCGTTGGTGTTAGCAAAGGCTTCCTCAATACGGTTGAGGTGCGTATCGGTGATAAATATCTGTCCAAAGCCTTGCTCACTTATCAGGTTCAACAGCTGACATACTCTTTGGAAATCAAATTTGTCAAAGATGTCGTCTAAGAGTAGTATGGGTTTTCTGCCATTAAGCTGTTGGCAAATGTAGTCAAATTGAGCCAATTTTAAGGCTAAAAGATATGATTTCTGCTGTCCCTGAGAGCCAAAATTGCGAACCTTATGGTCATTTACCGTTAAGTTCAGCCTATCCTTATGAACACCAACAGTAGTGAAACCACAACAAAAATCTCTGTTAAGAGCAATTTGTAGAAGAGGTAACATATCTTCGCCTTCGAAAGATTCGTATTCAAAATCCGCTGTCTCGGAATCGGAAGAAAGTATCTTGTAATATCGTTTTACCCCTTCGCTCAAATGTTCGCACAATGCCGCACGCTTAGCCTTGATTTTGTTACCATGAAACGACATCAAGTAGTCAATGCTATCAAGTTGCGTGTTGTCAAAGGTGCGTTCTTGTTGGAATACTTTGAGAATTTTGTTTCGCATTTCCAGCGTTTTGGTGTAGTCTTTTAAGGCTTCAAGATAGTCTCTGTCACATTGCGACAAAGTATAATTAAGAAATGTTCTCT
Organism: Bacteroidales bacterium; assembly: GCA_031260565.1. GTDB lineage: Bacteria > Bacteroidota > Bacteroidia > Bacteroidales > P3 > JAISGN01. The sequence goes on along the minus strand of JAISLH010000038.1, from coordinate 16,002 downwards.
GATGTTCAGCACTTCCACTTATTATAACGTGGTCGGAGGGAGACACGACAACAATAGGTATTGCTCCTATATGCTCCGAAAGTCGTGAATAAGGATTATCGTTGCGGCGAAACTTCTTTTTCTCTTCTCGTTTTAAGGAACATGAAAATTTGTTGAAGCCTGTGTCATCAGAACCATAATGTCCGTGAATGGCAAAGAAGTTTTCGTCAAAGCGAATGTTGTCCTCTTCAGAGTTTTTGTAGAAATAGGGCTTGCACATTGCAATATAATGAATTGCCTCTAAGATATTAGTCTTTCCTACACCATTTTTGCCTACGAAGCAGTTAATTTGAGCAAATTGAGCCTCAAAATTGTCAAAGTTTTTGAAGTTTATAAGTTGTATTTCCCTTAAATAATCCTGCATTTTCTTTATTATATTATTATGATACAGGCATTAGTCTGTCTATTCCAAGCGTGCAAGACGATAACTTCAAACAAGGGCAACACTGATGACGTTTCCATTCATTTATTTTTACCAAATGCAGCACCTTATCAACCGTTTGACCATCGTAACCTGCGGCAATAATCTGCTCTTTGTCTTGTTTGCCCTCAATATGTAGGTAGAGTATCTTGTCTAAAAGATCATACTCAGGCAGGGCATCGGAGTCTTTTTGCCCATAACTTAGCTCCGCCGAAGGGGCTTTTGTTATTGAGTTTTCCGGTATAATTATCCGCTCTCTGTTTATCCATCTTGCCATAGCCCAAACTTCTGTCTTGTACATATCTCCAATCGCCCCTATGCCGCCACTTGTGTCGCCGTAAAGAGTACCATAACCTACGGCAGCTTCACTTTTATTGGACGTATTCAAAAGCACCGCTCCTATTTTATTAGCAACACCCATAAGAATTTGACAGCGTATCCGAGCCTGCATATTTTCTTCTGCAAGCCCCCTTTCAGTATTTGCAAAGACCTCACTGAGGGATTGCAATGCCGTCTGATACAAAGGTTTTATGGGAACGACATAATACTTAATTTGAAGGTTGTTAGCCAAGTCTTCTGCGTCTTTTATGCTGTGGTCTGTTGAATATTCGCTCGGCATAAGCACTCCAACAACATTCTCATTTCCTATAGCACGAACAGCAAGGGCAGCAACAAGAGCTGAATCTATTCCTCCGCTCAAGCCTATAACCGCTTTCTTAATGCCATTCTTGCGAAAATAGTCTCCAATTCCCAAAACAACGGCGTTATACATCTTTTCAATTTTAGACATTGGACTTTGGGTTAGTGGAGATAAAGCGTTAGTTTCCACAACCTTTGATTGCTCGTTAAACAATGGCATCTGCTCACACAGGTTTCCCTTTTCATTAAGCACAAACGAGCCTCCATTAAAGATATACGAGCCTTCAGCTCCACAACGATTGACGTAAATAAAGCGGCAAGCCATTTTCCTAACCGCAGGTATAAATTTGTTGATTGTCTCCTGCTGTTTATTAATTTCAAACACGTTATTTGCCATACAGACAACCACATCAACCTCTTGCTGCCGAAGAACAAAGTCCTCAAAATCCTCTTCAAAGCCGAAAGCCAGCATTTTGCCCTCATATTGAGTTACTTCAAAGCCATCTCCCTTACTAAAAGAGCCGTCAAATGAGCCAAGATTTTTCTTAGTTGCCAAATCTACCAACTCACCTTTCGCAATAAACGCTAACGAATTATATCTATTTACGCCATCGTTAGTCGGAAGCCCAACAATGCAGTCTTTGTTTTCGCTGCAAAGACGCTCTGCTACTGCTGCTACTTGTTTGTAAATATCCTCATAATCTGCCGTTGCAAACAAAGGGCTACCGCTTAAAGCCAACTCGGGAAAGACCGTTAGCACATCTTGATTGACTTTTGCCAATGCTTCCTTTGCTTTGATGAAATTGGCTTCGATATTAAGAGTCTTAGGGTTTAATTGAGCAATCTGTATCTTCATTGTTATTCAATTTAATGACTGCAAAGTTACAATAATTTTGCATAACATACATTAGTTTTTCACCTTTAATCTAATAGCATTGCTTTGAACGGCGGCAACTTTTCTGCAAAGTCTTACCTTAAACCACTATATTTATTATCCGCTTAGGGACGTAAATAAAGCGTTTGACGGCACTATCACCAAGGAATTTCTTGACAGTTTCATCATTCATTACAGCCTTTTCAACATCGTTTTGGCTAAGATTGATGTCCAACTCTATGAAAGCACGAGTCTTGCCGTTGATAGAAACAGGAAAATTAAAGGTTGTTTGTTCCAAATAAGCATTGTCAAACTTCGGAAACTCCGCAAAAGAAATCGTTTCACTATGCCCTAACAATGACCACAACTCTTCTGATATGTGAGGAGCAAAAGGAGCAATCAAGACAGCTAACGGCTCTAATACTTCTCTCTTATTACATTTCAAATCCGTCAATTCATTAACGCAAATCATAAAAGTTGAAACGGAGGTATTGAAACTAAAATTCTCTATATCCTGCTCTACTTTTTTAATAGTTTTATGAAGTATGATTAGTTCCTCTTTTGAAGCCGACTCATTGCTAATTACAAAGTGATTGTCTTTGTCGTGATACAATCGCCAAAACTTTCGCAAAAATCTACTAACTCCTTCTATCCCTTTCGTGTCCCAAGGTTTTGACTGTTCCAAAGGACCAAGGAACATTTCATAAAGTCGTAAAGTGTCTGCTCCATAACGCTCCACCAGCATATCTGGGTTTTGTACGTTATAGAGGCTTTTACTCATCTTCTCAACTTCCCAACCGCAGACGTATTTGCCGTCTTCCAACTCAAAGGTAGCATTGTTGTATTCCTCCCGCCATTGCTTAAAGCGTTCTATATCCAAGACATCGTTATCCACAAGGTTAATATCAATGTGCAAGGCATCTGTTTGGTAGCCGTCTTTAAGGTTATGGGAAACGAATTTATTAGTTCCTTTTATCCGATAGACAAAACTGCTTCTGCCTTGTATCATTCCTTGATTGATTAACTTGGCAAAAGGTTCATCCTTGCAGCATTTGCCGATGTCAAATAAAAACTTGGTAACAAAACGTGAATAAAGCAAATGACCTGTTGCGTGTTCTGAGCCGCCGATATATAAATCCACATTCTGCCAATAAGCATTCGCCTCTTTGGAGCATAATTCAATGCCATTGTGAGCGTCCATATATCTCAAATAATAAGCATTTGAACCTGCAAAGCCCGGCATTGTGTTCGTATCATAAGCATTGCCGTTATGAGACCAGTCTTTTGCTCTTGCCAAAGGAGGTTCGCCGCTTTCGGTAGGAAGGTATGTTTCAATGTCAGGTAACAATAGCGGCAACTCGTCTTCGTTTAAGGTCTTGGCAACACCGTTTTCATAATATACAGGAAAAGGTTCGCCCCAGTATCTTTGACGAGAGAAGATTGCATCACGAAGTCGGTAGTTTATTGTGCCGTACCCTATGCCTAAGCTCTCTATGTGATTGATTATTTTGTTGATTGCGTCCTTTACTTTCAAACCGCTAATGAAGTCTGAGTTGATAATTGTCCCTTCTTTGGAGTCTTTGCTCTCTTGCCATAAAGATGTGTCTTCCTCGCTCTCTCCATTAGGCACAACAACCTGTACAATAGGTAAATCAAACTTACGAGCAAAAGAAAAATCCCTACTATCGTGAGCAGGAACAGCCATAATAGCCCCACTACCATAACCCGCAAGCACATAATCCGACACCCAAACAGGTATTTTCTTTCCAGTAAGAGGGTGGATTGCAAAAGATCCTGTGGCAACTCCCGTAACCGATTTAACCTCTGTTAGCCTCTCTCTTTCACTTCTGTTTTTTGCCCACTTGACATAAGCCTCCACTTCAACCTTTCTTTCAGATGTCGTTATACTTTCAATTATCTTATGTTCGGGACAAAGAACCATAAACGTAGCTCCAAACAATGTGTCAGCCCTTGTTGTGAAAATTTCAAGTTTTTCGCCGTTTTCAAGCTCAAAAAACACAGTTGCACCCTTGCTTTTGCCTATCCAATTACGCTGAATTTCTTTTAGACTTTCCGACCAATCAATCCGCTCTAAGCCTTCCAACAATCGCTCCGCATAAGCCGTTATTCGCAGACTCCATTGCTTCATTGACTTTCGTTCAACAGCGTAACCGCCACGCACCGACACTCCATTAACCACCTCATCATTAGCAAGCACCGTTCCCAACTGCGGACACCAATTAACGAGAGCTTCGGAAAGATAAGCCAAGCGGTAATTCATCAGCACATCAGCCTTTTCCTGCTCACTGAAAGCAGCCCAATCCTCTGCCGAAAAGTCCATTCGTTTGCCGCAAGCAACATTTAAGTCCTTTGCTGCCCCAGCTTCAAAAGCTGGTATAAGCTCTGAAATTGGCAATGCTTTATTTGCATCATAGCAATAGAAGGAATTGAACATCTGAATGAAAGTCCATTGTGTCCATTTATAATAAGGAGGGTCGCAGGTACGAATTTCCCGAGACCAATCATACGAAAGACCAAGCAAATTGAGCTGTTGGCGATAGCGACTGATATTTTGCTCAGTTGTAATAGCAGGATGTGTTCCTGTCTGTATAGCATACTGCTCAGCAGGCAAACCATAAGCGTCATAACCCATAGGATGAAGCACGTTAAAGCCTTTCAAACGCTTGTATCTTGACGTAATATCACTCGCAATGTAACCAAGCGGATGACCAACATGAAGCCCTGCCCCAGAAGGATAAGGAAACATATCAAGGACATAATATTTAGGCTTTTTATTATCTATTTTTGCCTCAAACGTTTTGTCGTTCTGCCATTTGCTTTGCCACTTTTGCTCTATTTCTCTGTGATTATAATCCATATTATTACTATTTTACAGGTTGCAAAAGTACAAAAAAAAGAGACGTTTTACTCAAAACGCCCCGTATTCTAAGATTTCAGTACAATTTTAGACGGACAAAAGTACATCTTTTTTTGAAACAGCAAAATAAATCGTCATTTTTGTCAAAATATTCCAATATTCTAATCCCTGATTTTCGTAAAAGAAAATTTTGTACCTTTGCACTCTCAAACAAAAACAGGATTATGGCAGCACAATATCAAAAAACAACATCGCAAATTACAGATTTAATGCAACAAAATTTCATTAAAAATCGTTGCTTTTGCGTATTAAAAACCTGATGTTTTTTATAAACTTTATGATATGATATTGCAATAACGCAATATGTAACTTTATGGGGATAATATGATATTTTATCCCCTTTTTTTGCTTTTTGCCAAAATTAAAGCGGCGTTTCAGCGTCACGAAACGCCACTTTAGAAAATTGAAACAGCCTTTCGTTCTGACGAAGTAATATTTGGGTAAATTTGTCCTTTTTTTGACTAAAATTATGTGAAATTTTGCCACTTTTATTCTTAATTTTGGCAAAATTTATGCTAAAAATGGCTGCGTTTAATGAGTGTTTTACATAAAGAAAGTGAGATAATAATATAATATTACCTCACTTTTTCACAACAATTTTGCGTTAAAAATAGTTAAAAGGAATTTCAAAATTGGTATGTTGCCGATTTGATGAAGCTAAGCCGCATTGCAACCAAAAATATAGCCCAAATATGCGAGTCAGGTGAAATATAAGTAAATTTTTGTACCTTTGCACCCGATTTTAACGACTGCTCCCGTAGTTTAATGGATAAAATATCAGATTCCGGTTCTGATGCTATGGGTTCGAATCCCTTCGGGAGCACTTATTTTGCGACAAGATGAAACGCTTAACCCTTCTCATATTCGTTCTGTTCTTTGCTTCGTGTGCCAAAATAGGTATGCCGACAGGTGGAGTCATTGATACAATCGCCCCAAAGGCAGCAAAGGCAACACCAAACGACAACTCAACAAACTTCAACACCAATACTTTCTCCGTAGAGTTTGATGAGTTTATAGAATTGGACAACGTATCGCAAAAACTCCTCATTTCACCTCCTCTTAATTCCCGTCCCGAAGTCGGCAGCACACTTAATAAGCTCACAGTTAGATGGTCTGACACTCTGCAAAGCAACACTACCTATATCTTTGACTTTGCTGATGCCATAAAAGATTTCACGGAGGGCAACAAAATAGGCAACTTCTCTTATAGTTTATCAACCGGTGATTTTATTGACAGCCTTTCGTACATCGGAAAGGTCGTTGATGCTTATACTCTCAAGCCTATTAACGACAAATTTGCAATGCTTTATGATGCAAAAAAGGGCAAAGACATTATCAGAACAGAGAAGCCGAGTTACATAACAAGACTTGATACCTTTGGAGTCTTTCGCTTTCGCAATCTTGCAGCAGGGGAGTATAATTTAATAGTGTTAGATGACAAAAATCAAAACCTCATCTATGATTTGCCAACCGAAGCCATAGCCTTTTCATCCAAGCCTGTTGAGCCTTTTATCTTAAAGGATAGCGTTATCAAAACAGATAGCCTGCCGACTTTTTTCTTCTTTGAGCCAAAGGACACAACGATTTCAATAGAAAACAAAACGCTCCTTTCAGACAGGAAGTTGCGGCTTATCTTCTCAAATCCTGTTTCTGATAGTTTTCATATCACGCTAAGCAACGGCGATACCAATATCTTAAATGTTTTCTCTGCAAAGCGTGATACCTTAACCTGCTATGCTGTGGGTGAAAAGACATTTGATACTCTGAAGGCTGAGGTTTCTGACGGAGGCTTTGAGGAAAAAATAGAGTTGTATTATCTTTCCAAACGCAAGTCTTCACCTGCCCAAACTTTTGCCATACCTCCTCCCAACAGAGATTTGAATTATTTTGATAAACTGCGTCTTGACTTACCTTTCCCCTGCGAAAAAGACATTAAGGTTAAGGCTTCAATAATTTGCGACAGCGTAACAGATACAATACTTTTAACAAGTAAGGAAATGTTTTTGGAAAGTGAAGATTTGTTTCAAGCAGGCAAGGCTTACAAACTCTTTATTGACAGCAGTACTTTCGCTAACGTAATAGGACAGACCAATGACTCTCTTTCCTGCATCTTTTCCGTTACCAAGCCCGAAGATTATGGCAAGATAAGCATAACAATAGCGGCAAGTGGCAAGTTGATAGTTATTTTGGAAACCTTACAGGGCAAAGAACTCGCTACAAAGCAGGCAGAGGGCAATACAAAGGTCGTCTTTGATAACGTTAAAGAAGATAAATACAGGATTAAAGTAATCATTGACAGCAACGCCAACGACAAATGGGACATAGGAGATTTTGACATTGACTGCCAACCCGAAATTGTTAAATACTTTGACAAGACAATAAATGTAAGAAAGAATTGGGAGATAGAAGAAAGTTGGACTATTGAGGACGCAATTCCATAATTCACTATATATGCCGCAATAATAATACAACATAAGAACAAAAACGCACAAAATACCCCGTCTAAAACAGCCTAAAACGCCATTTATTCCATAGAAAATCATTTTATAACCCGCGACAAACATTTTTGCACCTGCGACAAACATTTTATAACCTGCGACAATTATTTCCGCACCTGCGACAATTATTTTTGCACCTGCGACAAACAATTCCGCACCTGCGACAAATATTTTCGCACCTGCGACAAACATTTCCGCACCTGCGACAAATTTTTTTGCACCTGCGACAAACAATTCCGCACCTGCGACAAACTTTTCCGCACCTGCGACAAAATGATTATAACCTGCTATAAATATTTTTTAGCAGGAAATAAATTCGTTTTAGCAGGTAATAATTAAATAATATTGTATTACTTTGTGCTTCGCAATGACAATAATAAATCTCCGTCCGATAGATTTAATTTCTGTCTGGCGGTTTTTAGTTTTTATAAGGAAAAAAGATGTAACTTTGCCGCCGTTAAACAGAGTAAAAAAAGTCTCATTAAGTTGTCTTAAATCTAAAAAAATGAAATTATTAGGAAATTTTGGTTTTTCATACACAGGGCTTGTTTGGTTGTTGATGCTGCTTATTCCAAATTTGATATGGGCAAAAAATAAATCAAAGCAATACGAAAAGACGGCAAAAGAAAATAAAATTTTGTTGATGTTTGAACGCATTGGGCAAGCGTGCGTATGTTTTTTTGCGTTGATTTTTAATGATTTTAATTTTCAAAAACTTTCATTATGGACTATTTGGCTTGCTGCTTCCTTTTTGATGTTGGTTTTGTATGAAATATGCTGGTTAAGGTATTTCAAATCAAAACGTACGATGAAAGATTTTTACAGAAGTTTTGCATTTATTCCTGTGCCACTTGCTTCATTGCCTGTATTTGCTTTTTTGCTGTTGGGGATTTATGGGAAAGTTGGAGCTTTAATAATTTCGGCTTGTGTTTTTGGAATAGGGCATATTGGCATTCATTTGCACAATAAAAAGCATTAAAATAGGAACTCAGTATTCCAAAAACGCTTAACATTGCTATGAAGCAGCGTTAAGCGTTTTTGAAATAAGATTGAAGGAAAACAGGTTGTTATCCTACTTTTTCTTCTGATTGCGCTGTGCTTGGAGAGCCTTGTTTTGTTTTTCCAATGCCTCCATTCGTTCTTGCCATTTAGACTTTTTGGTTGGCTTTTTGGAGTTTGCCTCAAGCGTTTTCCACACCTTCTTTTCGTTAATGGTCTTGCGGATTAGCCACATCTGCAAGAAGGTAAAGCAAAGCGAAATGAAGTAATAGTAATTCAAAGCAGAGGAGTATTTGTTAAGTATAAAGAGCATCATAACAGGCATAAAGTACATCATAAACTTCATTCCCGGCATAGCATTGGTTGAAGCCTGCTGCTTCATCGTTATTCTTGTATAAAAGACCTGTGCAACGGTCATCAGCAAACAGAATAATGATACATTAGAGCCGTAAAATGGAATGGAGAAAGGCAAATCTACTATGGAGTCATAGCTTGACAGGTCGCTTGCCCAAAGAAAACTCTTTTGGCGAAGCTCTATTGATGAAGGGAAAAACCGAAACATAGCCAACAAAATAGGAAACTGCAACAGCATAGGCAAACAACCAGCCATCGGATTGACGCCAGCCCTTTTGTATAATCCCATCATTGCTTGCTGTTTTTGCATTGCCTGCTCTTTTTTAGGGAATTTATCATTAAGTTTTTGCACCTCAGGTTGTATAATCTTCATTTTGGCGGAAGAAGAAAACGATTTGTAGGCAAGAGGGAAGAGAACAATCTTAACCATTATTGTTAAGACGAGAATGATTATCCCCATATTCCAACCAAACTGCTGCAAGAAGTCAAAAACTGGAATGATGACTAAACGATTTATCCATTGCAAAGGAGCAAAACCCCAACCTAATGGGATAATTTCCTCCATGTGAATATCATATTTATTGACAACGCTGTATTTATTAGGTCCAAAGAAAAAATCCATTGCGAACTCTTCTCTTGGTTTATTGACTTCAAAAGGCAAGGTTAAGGTTGTCTCCATTGTTCGCAGGTAGTTGTCCTTTGTTTTGTTCTCCGTCTTGGTCTCCATTGCGGCACTTTGGAATGCTTCTTTGCCTGCTATCAAGGCAGTAGAAAAGAATTGTTGCTTAAAACTTACCCAACCTACATTGGCATTGATGTCATCTTTATCATCTCGCCCATTCTCTTTCAGATACTCCACATCATCACCAGCAAGATAATAAATAGAAGATGCCTTTATCTCTATGTCTCTATCTCTTTCCTTAACATTCAAGTCTGATTTCCATTCAAATTCTATTGAGTTTGCGTCCGTCAATACATCTCCCATTTGATTGGTTATGATGTTAAAGCCCAAGCGATAGTCGTCTCCCCGTAACGTATATTTATATTCAATATATTGCGTGGCATTTTGGTAGTAATCCTCCATTGTTTCGTATTTTGTCTCAGAATTTTTGTACAGACGCATTGAGACAACAACGCTATCATTACCACTGACCTTTATCGGCTTGTCATCGTTGTACAGTTTGTTATTTACAAAGACCACAAAGTTTAATTCGTTGGTGCGAATGAGCTTTTGACCTACCGAAAGGTTTAAACCATAAGTATTGCCGTTTGGAGTGAAAAAAGTTACGCTATCCTTAGCATAATTAAGGTAATCTTTCAAGGTAACCTGTTTAATAATTGCTCCAAGAGTAGAAATATCTGCCTTAAGCAAGTCGTTTTCTACTTTAATAATCTTTTCCTGTTGATAAAAAGCATGAGAAAAAACCGAATACTCATCTAATAGCTTCTCTTCAGCCTTTGCTTTCTGCAACGTATCCCCCGACACCAGCGCATCCTTAATTGCTTGCGGAGATATGGAATCTTCTTGTGTTTGCTTGCTGCTGTCTTGCTGCTTGAGCTGAACGGCAGCAATGGAATCGTTGAATTTTCTCTGTTTTTCAATCTCTTCCTTTGATGGTTTGTTGAGTGTAAAGAACACCATCATCACGCCGAAGATAAGCACTAATCCTATAATTGATTTTTTGTCCATAAGTAAATTTATTCGAAAAATGAGTTGCAAAGGTAATAAAATTTTATGAAAGCACACCAAAAAGCCCGACAATATTTAATCATCGGGCTTTTTTGCTTTTTAGAAAAATAAAAAAAAGACTACCAATCTCTCGGTAGTCTTAATTGTAAGTTTCTATTTATTGACTTGAAACTTTGTTATACCATTTTTGATATAATCTATAATCTGATTAGCCGCTGCAAGACCTGCGTTGAGATTTGCCTCTGATGTCTGTGCTCCCATCTTCTTTGGAGTTGCAAAGTAACGAGGAGCAAACGCCATAAGGTCTGCGTTGTTGTCGGCTGCTATGTCGGTGATGTATTTAAAGTCTGCTCGGTCTTGTAAAAGTTTGAGCATATCTTCTTCATCTATCACTTCTTTTCTCGCAGTATTGACAAGACATCCTCCCTTTGGCATCTTTGATAAAAGAGCATAGTTGATAGACTTTTTAGTCTCATTGTTGGCAGGGATATGAAGAGAAACATAATCGCTGTTTGCATACAAATCTTCCACACTCTTAGCCACAATAACACCCTCCTTAGCCATAGCCTCAGCAGGTACAAAAGGGTCAAAAGCCATTATCTCCATACCCATAGCCTTTGCTTTTTGAGCCACAAGGCGTCCTACATTTCCGTAAGCGTGTATGCCAAGGCGTTTTCCAATCAATTCGCTACCCGTTGCAGGAGTGAAACAAGTGCGAGCCATATAAATCATAAAGCCAAGAGCCAATTCGGCAACGGCATTAGAGTTTTGACCCGGAGTATTCATTGCAACAATACCTCTTTCACTGCAAGCCGCAAGGTCAAGGTTGTCAAAGCCTGCACCGGCACGAACAACTATCTTCAACTTTTCAGCATGAGCAATAACTTCTTTTGTAACCTTGTCCGAACGAACAATTAAAGCATCAACGTCCTTTACTGCATTGTAAAAGTCATTGACGTCAGTATATTTCTCCAGCAAAGCCAACTCAAAACCAGCCGCTTCAACGATTTTTCTTATGCCTTCAACAGCCTTTGGAGAGAAAGGTTTGTCGGTGGCTACTAATACTTTTGTCATATTCTTTTATGTTTTTATTTTAATTTGAGGTTGCAAAATTAGTAATAAAAGTTGAATTCACCACATTTCACTATCCGCCTAATTAAAAAACTCCGCATTTGCCTGCGGAAACAATCTTTAATTAGACATAACTTATTATATTAAATTTATATCTACTTTTATTAAAATTCTCACCTGCTCGGAATATTTCCGCACCTGCTCCGAACATTTCGGAACCTGTTACAAACATTTCGGAACCTGCTCCGAACATCTCGGAACCTGTTACAAATATTTCGGAACCTGTTACAAACATTTCGGAACCTGTTACAAACATTTCGGAACCTGTTACAAACATTTCGGAACCTGTTACAAATATTTCGGAACCTGCTCCGAACATTCCCGAACCTGCTCCGAACATTTCGGAACCTGTTACAAATATTTCGGAACCTGTTACAAATATCTCGGAACCTGCTCCGAACATTTCGGAACCTGCGATAAAAATTTTATAACCTATAGAAAAAATATGTACCTTTGCCGCCGTAAAATAAAAATTATCACAAATACAAAAAGAACAAAAAATGAAAAAAGTAATCTTTGCAACAACTATTGTTGCACTTGCATCAATCTGTTTCCTGTCTTGCAACAGCCAAAGTAAAGTAGATTGGAAAGGCATTTACACAGGCACAATTCCTTGTGCTGATTGTGAGGGAATAAGTGTGCTGCTGGAATTGAAAGACAGCACTTATGTTGTTAATTATTCTTATCTTGGAAAGGAGAATGCACATAAGGAGCAGTGGTCAGGCACGTTCTCTTGGGACAAATCAGACAGCGTCATCAAATTGGACAGCAAAGAGCTGCCGCCTTATTACAAAGTTGGAGAGAACAAACTGATACAGCTTGATATGGAAGGCAATGCAATAGATGGACAACACGCTGATATGTATATTTTGGAGAAGCAAGTGATGTGATTTGCAAAAGTAATCCAAAACGGGTATCCAGCAAAAGAAAAGGGAGCGTAATAATTTACGTTCCCTTTTCTTGTTGTTTTTTTAGAAGATTCTTAATTTTGTTCTATTCCCCAAAAATTATTTTTTCTTTTAATAATTCCTCTCTGATTTTGTTTTTCATTCGCAGGTATTCCATTGTTCGGTCGCCCTTTATTTTGTTGCAACTACCGCACAGTAACTGATAATTTTCATAATAATCTCCGCCGCCTTTTGATTTTGGAATAATATGGTCAATTTCCATATTTCTAACCTCAAATTGAGTCCCACAACCATTGCAAATACCGTTTTGTTCCTTATATAATCGTTCTTTTACTGATACAGACGGCTCTTCAATTTTTATATCTGTTCGTTGCGGCACGAGTGATGTATTTACAAAATCTTTGAAAAAGCCCGCATCATTACTCAATCTTTCAATCAGTATATTAACGGCTTGTTTTTCTATATCTATTCCAATCCATTTTCTGTCTAATTGTTGAGCGGCTACGCAAGTTGTGGCACATCCACAGAAAGGGTCAAGGACAATATCCCCTTCATTTGACGATGCTTTAATAATACGATGCAATAATGCAAGCGGTTTTTGTGTTGGATAACCGGTACGCTCCTTTGCGGATGGGGCTATGAAAGGTATTTGCCACACATCATTCTCTCTAACTCCTTGTTCGTCTAAATTTTTATCACTAACTAAAACAGGCTCTTCACCTTTTTTGAATCTGTGTAAAATTCCTTGTTCTTTCCTTTCTTTTGAACCTTCTGTGTATTCAGTAAATAAGGGATTAAATGTATAATTGTCCGATTTAGAATACCAAAGAATTATATCGTGTAATGATTGAAACTTTTTTGCCTTGCCCGTCCAACGCCTGTAATGCCAAACAATCTCGTTTCTAAAATTATCTTTACCAAAAACTTCGTCTAACAACGCTTTCAAGTAATGGCTTGCCGTAGGGTCGCAATGCAAGTACAAACTGCCTGTATCTTTCAGTATTCGGTGCATCTCAATTATTCGTTGAGCCATATAGGTTAAATACGCTGCCATTGCTTTACTGTGCATCGCACCTGCCGCCGCAATAAATGTTTGCAAGGCAGGATACTTATCTGTCATACTTTCAAGATACGCCTCATTGACATCTTCCCAAGACCACATATCTTTAAAAGATGAACCTGCCGCTTTACTGCCTATTGGAGCAGAGTAAAACCTCTTTGAGTTAAAAGGTGGGTCTAAATATATCAAATCAACCAAATTGCTATTCAGTCCGCTTAATATAAACAGATTATCATTTGTGTATAACGTGTTTGTAAATTCCATACATTCTATTGACTAAAGAAAGTGCAAAGGTACAAAAAAAGTCAATGCAGCAAACTTTTAAGGTACTTTTATGTTTTTATTTACATTTTACAAAAAAGGGACATAATAATTTACGTCCCTTTTTATTTATTGTGTTTTAGAAGATTTATCCGTTGATTTTCTCAAATTCCTGCATACAAGCTACCAAAGCCTGAACAGATTCCAACGGACAAGCGTTATACAACGAAGCACGGAAGCCACCAACAGAACGATGACCCTTTATGCCTACCATTCCATTTTCTTTAGCAAAAGCCATAAAAGTATCTTGCTTGTCTTCAAAGCCCGGAGCCATTACCCAGCAGATATTCATTATTGAACGGTCTTCCTTAACGGCTGTTCCGATAAACATCTTATTGCGGTCAATCTCATTATATAATGTGTTTGCCTTCTCCATATTTATTTCGTGCATCTTTTCAACACCACCTAAGGATTTCACCCATTTCAATGTTTCGTGCATAACGAAGATTGAGAACACTGGAGGAGTGTTAAACATTGATTTATCTTTTGCTTCCTTAGCTATATGAGTGCGATAATCAACCATTGTTTGCAATTCTCTTCCTGTTTTTCCTAAAATATCACGGCGAACGATAACAAAAGTAACACCAGCAGGTCCTACATTCTTCTGAGCTCCACCATAAATCAAAGCATACTTTGCAACATCAACAGGTCTTGACATAATATCAGAACTCATATCTGCAACAAGGTTGATAGGGCAATCCATATCATATTTGATTTCCGTTCCATAGATTGTGTTGTTGGTTGTGATGTGGAAATAATCAGCATCGGCAGGGATATTATAGTTCTTTGGAACGTAGCTATAGTTCTTATCCTCTGACGAAGCAACGATTTCTACCTCTCCATAGAACTTTGCTTCCTTTGCTGCTTTCTTTGCCCATACCCCTGTTTGAAGATATGCTGCCTTTTTGGTCATAAGGTTAGCCGCAACGGTGAAAAACTGAGTTGAAGCACCACCTCCCAAAAACAATACATCATAATTGTCTGGAATATGCAACAATTCTCTCCATAATTCTTCTGTCTCACGCATTATTCTTTCCCAACCGGGCGTGCGATGAGAGATTTCCAACACACCTATTCCTGTGTTGTCAAAGTTTCTTATTGCCTCAATAGCGGATTCTATTGCGGGCTTAGGCAGAACGCAAGGTCCTGCATTAAAGTTATGTACTTGTGCCATTTTTTTCTCTTTTTTGTTGTTAAAATACTTATAATTAAGGGTGCAAAAGTAAGTATTTTTTTTCATATAAGCCTAAATTGCTGATAAAAAATTACATTTCATCACTACCAAAAGCTATTAAAGCTAAAAGGTATAGGAGGCGGAAAGGAATACACCGCCATATAAAGTCAGGTCTCCAAACAATCCACTCCCCTGTGAATTATAATGAATGAACTCATTGACCGAAGCACCAACAGAATAATGGCTATCAATACTATATTTGTATGAAAGCTCACTACCTAATGCTCCATAAAAATAAGTTCTCTTTATTGGCTTGTCGTAATATGCTGGTTCATGGTTATAAGTGTCTGTTGTCGTGTTAAAATAGTATATTTCATAAATACAATCTGCGCTAATGCCCCACTTCAAACTATGTTTGGTCTTATTCTTCAAAAAATTATAAGAAATCAATAGTGAAAATACGTTGGCGTGAGTGCGACACGTGCCATAATAATGAGGACTTGCCTTTACAAAATAGAAATTCCACTCTCCATTTTCGTATGTTTTGTACTCTGTTTCATCAATTAAATTTCGAAATTTGAACTTAAAAAATATTGTATTGTTTATTCCTAACTCATAAATAGGCAAAAGGTTATACAGCCCTCTTGCACTATTAAATGTGTAGTTGAATTGATTTGACACATTGTACTGGTTAGACGCAGTAGCGTAAATTCCAAGCTCATAGCTCAAAGAATGAGTAAATTTAATCTCCGTTTGCTGAGCATAAAGCCCACAATGGCAGACGCCAAAATAGACAAAAGCAAAAAGAAAAAGCAACTTTCTTAACATAAATGATTGTTTTAATTCGGCAAAGGTAAGTATTTTTTCTACAACGGCAACATTTCATCTATTATGATGGTGTGTAGCGATAATGCTTTTTCATTTTAATTTAACCAGACGCCACCTTAATTTTCTAA
>JAISLH010000127.1 GCA_031260565.1 Bacteroidales bacterium | reverse complement strand
TTATCGGCGACAAAAGTACATCTTTTTTTTGAAATGACAAAATAAATCGTCAAAGTTCGCTAAATAAAATCAACATTCATTTTTCTAAAACGCCGTTTCAGCGTCACGAAGCGGCGTTTCGTGACGCTGAAACGCCACTTTAGAAAATTAAAACGGCGTTTCAATAACGGATATGACTAATGAATTTCCTGCATATCGCAAAGGCGAGTGTATATGCCTCCTTTGGCGTAAAGCGACTGGTGATTGCCGACCTCTTTTATCTCCCCCTGATCAATTACTATGATTTTATCGGCATGTATTATGGTGGATAATCGGTGTGCTATAATGATTGAAGTTTTGTTTGAGGTAATCCGTGTAATTGCCTCTTGAACAAGTCTTTCGCTTGTGCTGTCTAATGCCGATGTGGCTTCATCTAAAATCAGCACCTGAGCGTTTCGCAACACCGCTCGTGCAATGCTCAACCGCTGCCTTTGACCTCCTGACAACATATTGCCACTATCCCCTATTATTGTCTGATAAGCGTCCGGCAAAGATAAGATAAATTCTTCTGCATTAGCAATTTGTGCCGCTGAAATGATGTCTTCCTTGCTGAAAGTGTCATTTCCAAACGATATATTGTTGGCTATGGTGTCGTTAAAAAGAATTGTGTCCTGCGTAACGATAGCTAAATTGTCCCGTATGTCCTTTGCTTTAAGCGAATTGATGTTTATGTTGTCAAAAAATATGCTTCCGCTTGTCGGAGAGTAAAACTTGGGAATTAAATCGACTAATGTGCTCTTGCCTCCTCCTGATGCACCAACGATAGCTGTCGTTTTGCCAGCCTCAAACAGGACATTGATATTGCGTAAGACAGGAGTATCGGCGTTATATTCAAAATTCACATTGTCAAATCTTATACCTGTTTCAAGTAAAGGAAAACTTGACGCATTTTTAGGCTCATTGATGTAAGCCTTAGAAAGCAATATTTCATTCATTCGGCTGACACAGCCTGCCCCTTTGCGAATGTTGTAAAACGAAGTAGCAATATCCTTTGAGGGTTTAATGATAAGGACAAACAAAATGAGATAGACGACAAACATTTCAGCAGATAGCGTTGGCGTTGTGCCAATAACGCGTTGCGAACCAAGCAAAAGCAAGCCTATAACCATACAATTACCAAAGAATTCGCTTTGAGGAGAAGCCGCATCTACTCTTCTGTAAATTTTGGTCTTTAATCGGGTGAAAGACTGGTTGAAATGGGCGAAGCGTTTGTTCATTAACGCAATGGCAGTAAAGGATTTGATAATTTTTAAACCTGATATTGTCTCCTCTATCATTGACGTCAGCAGAGCCGATTTTTGTTGTAAATGTTTAGAATCTCGTTTTAGCTTACGGCTTATCAACGAAACTAAGGCGGCAAAGACTGGAAAAATTGCCAGAGTCAGTAAAGTAAGCCGCCAATCAATATACATCAGAACGCAAAAGTAAAGAACAACCATCACAATACCTGCAATGAGCGACTGCAATGACTTCAAGACGCTCTCGTCATACTCGATAACGTCAGTGCTTGTGCGGGATAATAAATCTCCTTTCTTATAATGAGACAGGAAAGCAATGGAAAGTGTGGTGTATTGTTTGAAAAGAGCATTGCGGATGTTGCGAACGATTTTGTTACGTGTTGAAGATATGAAGTACATCGCAAGATAGGTGAAGACGTCTTTCAACAAGTAAATGACGAAAATCAAGCCTGAAAATATCCAAAGAGCATTAACCTTGCCGTAAGTGATAGCATAACGATAGACTTGTGCCAAAATATCTTCTACAAACGAAGGATTAGCCATAGGAATATCAGATTGAGTGCCGAAAAGAACCTGTAAGAAGTTGCTGACTGAAAGAATGGAAGCAATGGAAAACAAAGTCGCAAAGAGCGTAAGGGCAAAGAAAAGGATGATGTTCCCAATATAAGGTTTGAGAAAACGATAAGTGAAACGGCTAACGGTGTTTGGCTTATTGCTTGCCATAAACGCCAACGTAGTTTTGCGGAGTTACGGCTTTCATTCTTGCTTTTACTTCATCACAAACAGCCAACCCATCAACGAAAGTGGCTATCGTCTGCTTGGTAACCTGCGAATTGGTTCGCGTTAAGTCTTTTAGCGTTTCGTAAGGGTTAGGATAATTGACACTTCTTAGTATTGTCTGCAAGGCTTCTGCTACTACAGCCCAGTTTTGTTCTAAATCGTTATTCAGAACCTCAGTATTAAGAATCATTTTGTTTATTCCCTTTACAATGGAACGAAGAGCGATGACGCTATGAGCAAGAGGCACGCCAATATTACGGCTAACCGTTGAGTCGGTAAGGTCTCTTTGCAGACGCGAAACAGGCAACTTCATAGATAAATGAGTCAAAACAGCATTGGCAACACCAAGATTGCCTTCTGCATTCTCAAAATCTATCGGATTAACCTTATGTGGCATCGCCGAAGAGCCAACTTCACCTTCCTTTATCTTCTGTTTGAAGTACCCCATAGAGATATAACTCCATATATCACGACAAAAATCTATCAGAATGACATTTATCCGCCGCAGATTGTCAAAATAAGCCGCCAGATTGTCGTAATTCTCTATCTGAGTAGTGTAAAGCGACCGCTCTAAGCCCAAAGAAGCAACGAAAACGTTTGCAAAATCTATCCAATCCACTGAAGGGAAAGCGACATTGTGAGCATTAAAATTACCGGTAGCCCCTCCAAATTTAGCCGAAAAAGGTATGAAGGCAAAGTAAGCCAACTGTTGCTGCAGCCGATATTCATAAACCTTCATTTCTTTACCCAATAACGTTGGCGAAGCAGGCTGTCCGTGAGTGTGAGCCAACATTGGAATATCTGCCCATTGACTTGCCTTGTCGGAAATAAGGTCTAAAACCTCATTTAACAAAGGAAGATAAGAGCCTTCGTGGCATTCCATCAAACTTAATGGCACTGCCGTATTGTTAATATCCTGAGACGTCAAGCCAAAGTGAATAAATTCTTTATACTTCTCTAATTTCAACTCGTCAAAACGCCGTTTGATGAAGTATTCTACAGCCTTTACATCGTGATTTGTAGTCTTTTCTATCTCTTTAACTTCTTCTGCATTAGCGGTTGTGAAGTCTTCATAAATCTTTCTCAAACAAGGGAAGTTCTCTTGTGGGAAATCGTTCAGTTGAGGTAAATCAAGGCGACAGAGACTTATGAAATACTCCACTTCTACCCTCACCCTGTACCTTATAAGTGCTGCTTCCGAGAAATAAGTCTCTAATTCCTCCACCTGTTGTCTATATCTGCCGTCTATAGGCGAGATTGCATTTAACTGATTCATTGTATCAAATTATTAAATTACTGATTTGCAAAAGTACGTAAAAAAAACAGAACAGCCAAAAAGCCTTACAATAGTCGCTTACTTTATTCCGACAAGCCGTTATCCAAAAGCCACTGCTTCGCTTCTTCGTCTCCAAGCTCCGCTGCCTTTTTATAATATTCTATTGCCTGACTTATGTTTCCGCTTTTAAGATAAACAGTTCCTATACTACGATATGTGTATCCGTAATCAGGCTCTAATTCTATTGCTTTTTCGTAACATTCAATCGCCTTTTGGTAATCCTGCTTCCAAACAAGATAAGTATCCCCTAAATTAAAGTATACAAATATGTTATCAGGCGTTAGCTCTATCACTTTCTTATAACATTCTATTGCCTTTTCATATTGCTCATTCCAATAACAATAAGCAACTCCCATAAGAAAGTATGCCTCTGCGTCATCAGGCTTTAATTTTATTACCTTTTCATAACACTCTATAGCCTCTTGATAATCATAATTATCATAGGCTGTTTCGCCACGTTGAAGCCATTCTTCAGCCGTCTGAGAATTGGCATTAAAAGCACAAAAGCAAAACATCAAACTCATAATCATTAGTTTCGCCGCCCTGAAAGTTGATTTAATTTTCATATTTTTTTATTTTAAGGTTTATAAATCAAGTTATTCTATTTCGTTATCTTTTAACCATTTTTTTGCAGGCTCATTTCCAAGTACCGCTGCCTTTTCTAAACATTCCAGTGCCTGATTTACGTCTCCGCTTTTACCATAAGCAATTCCTATATTATAGTATGCGTCTGCGTAATTAGGTTTAAATATTATTGCATATTCATAACATTCTATCGCCCTTTGATAATCCTGTTTCAAATATAAATAAGCATTTCCCATATTGTAGTATGCGAGTGCGGAAGTAGGCTTTAATTTTATTGCTTTCCTATAGCATTCTATCGCCTTTTCGTATTGCCCATTCCAATCTTTATAAGCATTTCCCATATTTAAGTATGCCTCTGCGTAATCAGGCTTTAGTTCAACCACCTTCTCAAAACATTCAATTGCCTTTTTGTAATCATGCTCTCCTTTTGCATAATCAACTCCCATATTTATATATGCCTCTACTAAATCAGGGTTTAATTCTATTGCTTTCTTAAAATATTCTATTGCCTTTTTGTATTGCCCATTCAAATTTTCATAAGCCCATCCGATATTGTAATATGCGTCTGCGAAATCAGGCTTATATTTTATTGCTTTCTTATAACATTCTATCGCTTTTTCGTAATCCTGCTTCCAATCTGCGTAAGCATTTCCCATAGCCTTATATGCCTCTGCGAAATTAGGCTTATATTTTACTGCTTTCTCATAACACTCTATCGCCTTTTCATAATCATGATTATCATATTCTGTTTCGCCCTTTTGAAACCATTCTTCCGCCATTTGAGAGCTGTTAGTAACGGCACAACTGCAAAATAGCAAACTCATAATCATTAGTTTCGCCGCCCTGAAAGTTGATTTAATTTTCATATTTTTTTATTTTAAGATTAGTAATTAAAGTTTTCTGCTTCATTATCCAAAAGCCACTGCTCGGCATCTTTATTTCCAAACTCGGAGGCTTTCTTTATGCAACTCACTGCCTGATTTCGGTCTCCGCTTGTGTCATAAGCAAGCCCTATATTGAAATATGCAAAGGCGTAATCAGGCTTTAGCTCTATCGCTTTCTGATAACAATCCATAGCCTTTTGATATTCTAATGTCCAATTTTGATAAGCAATGCCTATAAGGCTGTAAATGTAAGCACTGTCAGGCTTTAAGGCTAATATTCTCTTATAACATTCTATCGCTTTTTCGTACTGCCCGTCCCAATGTTTATAAACATTCGCCATATTTAAGTATGGTCGGTCGAAATCAGGCTTTAAATCTATCGCCTTTTGATAACATTCCAATGCCTTTTGATAGTTCTCAACCGAAGGGTTGCCCTGTTTGTTCAGATGAGAATAAGCGTTGCCCATATTATAATAAGCCATTTCGTCATTAGGGTTTATCTCCAGCACCTTCTTATAACACTCTATCGCCTTTTCATTTTGCCCGTTCCACTCCGCATAAGCCGTTCCCATAAAGAAATAAGCGTAAGCGTAATCAGGCTTTAAGGCTATTGATTTCTCATAACATTCTATTGCCTTTTGATAATCCTGCTTCCAGCTCAGATAAATCGTTCCCAGACTGCTGTATGTGTAAGCGTTATCAGGCTTTAACTCTATGGCTTTTTGATAACATTCCATTGCTTTGTCATACTGGTCATTCCAACTTTGATAAGCCATCCCCATATTGGCATAAGCGTTAGCGTGTTTGGGATTAAATTTCACCGCCTTTTGATAACATTCTATTGCCTTTTGATAGCGATTGCCCGAAGTTACATTATAGCCATACCAGTTTTGATAGGTAATCCCCATTCTGTAATAAGCATAGGCGTAATTGGGCTTTAATTTTATTGCTTTCTCAAAATAGGCTACCGCTTTTACATTATCCTGTTTCCAAGCCTGATAAGTCAATGCCATCTTACAATAAACAACTGCAAACTTAGGCTTTAAGTTCAGTGCTTTCCTGTAATACTCCATCGCCTTTTCATAATCCTTTATGCCTTCCTGATAAGTGATGCCCATATTGAAGTATGCCTCTGCGTAATCAGGCTTTAAATCTATTGCTTTCTGATAATATTCCATCGCTTTGTCGTATTGCCTGTACCAGTCAGCATAAACCTTCCCCATACTGCAATAAGCGGCTGCTTTAAGAGGCTTTAATTCTATCGCTTTTTGAAAACATTCTATTGCTTTTTCGTATTGCCCGCCCCAAGAGACATAAACGTTGCCCATAGCATTGTAAGTGTAGGCATTAACGGGCTTTAACTCTATCGCTTTCCTGTAACACTCTACTGCCTTTTGATATTGCCTCTTCCAAGCCACATAAGCCGTTCCCATACTGCTGTATGCGTGGGCGTTATCAGGGTCTAATTCTAATGCTTTCTCATAACATTTTATTGCTTCTTCATTTTGTCGCCCTATTTGTAAGGTATAACCTTTATCAAGCCAAAATTTAGCTGTCATATCTCTAATTTTAAGATTTTAAAATCAAATTCTTTCTGGCTGCAAAGGTACATAAATTTTGCAAAGTAAAAAAATAATTGAAAAAAATCAGATTTTAATCCACTTTGGCATAGTTTTTGCTATATCAATGTTGAGAAACTCAATATAATATCAGGCAATAAAATGCTGTAATTTTTTTTCAATAAAATATAATGACGAATAAATCACATAAAATTTCGTTTCAATTCAGTACATTGACATTCTAATTCAACAGAATCAGCTTCAACTCATCGGAGGTGATTATATAATCTTAATGTTTTTTAATGTGGGATAGTCCAATCGGATTATCCCTTTTTTTTGTCTTATTTTGCCGAAAAAAAGTCAAATTTCGCTTTCACGAAGCTTGACTTTAATTTCACGAAGCTTGACTTTAGAATTCTAAAGCTTGACTTCGTGAAAATGAAACTTGATTTCGTGAAATTTAAACTTGATTTCGCTCAATGATAACTTTGTTTGGCTCGATGGAAACAAAGTTTGCCTTTCACGAAGTCAAATTTCAAGAAATTTAAGTCAAGTTTCGCTAAATTTTAATCAAGTTTCAGCAAAATGAAGTCAAATTTTGGTGAGATGAAACTTTGTTTGCGAGTTTTTTTTGTATCTTTGGCGTGATGTTTTGACTGATTTGGTGATGTTTTTGTATAATATATTTTAGGGTAGTTTGATGTTTTTATATTAAAACATTATTTGAAATTCTTATTCCCGTGTTTTATCAAAACGAAAAGAAATTGAAAAAAAGCAAATCAAAGCATTGCTGTTTCAATTCTTTGTTGTACTTTTGCAATCTGAATTCTTAATTTTTTATTCTAAACTTTAACTGAATGAAAACCTTAAAAATGACCATTATCGTAGCGTTTGCGAGCGTCTTTTGCTTGAATGCCAACGCTCAAACGACACCTAACAAGACGGAAACTTACGGGCTTTTCGGCTATCCTTCGCTTGTGCGTTATATGAAATACGAAGCCGACACGGCAACCAACATAAAGCAGCAGCGAACGGCTTTTATAGACGATTATCAGCTGACTTTCAATGACCGAAGAGAGCTTTTGGAGCGGCTAAACTTCATTAACGAAGCCCCAGATCGCAAAATAACGCTTTCTTACAACAATAAAAGGCAGGTAACCAAAGAAGTACTGACCGAAGTTGATGGAAAAATTGTCTCAACCACTGATTATGAGTACGGATACCTTGGTCGCCTGTCGCAAATCACTATTTC
Source organism: Bacteroidales bacterium (assembly GCA_031260565.1). Classification (GTDB taxonomy): domain Bacteria; phylum Bacteroidota; class Bacteroidia; order Bacteroidales; family P3; genus JAISGN01. The sequence goes on along the minus strand of JAISLH010000127.1, from coordinate 11,187 downwards.
TGAGTATCCTTTGAGTCGTGCAGGAGCGAATACCGTTGTTTATAAGGAGTCTTACGATTATAACGCAAAGGGACAGCTGACAACGCAAAATGTTTTCGCTAATGGGGAGACGCTAAGCAAGATAACGAAGTATTTTTATGGTCCTCAGGATAGTTTAATCTACACAACGACAACTTATAGTGAAAATAAGAATGTTGATAAGATTACTTACCGCCGTGATTTCAAACATGACGTAATTGAGATGACTGCTGTGAGAAACGATAAGCAGACAAGACGCGAGGCTTATGAGTTAAACGACAAGGCAAAGTGCGTTGTGAAGAAGGTTTTCAATGCTAAGGACAAGCTGATACTTACTTACACTTACGAGTATGACCAACACGGCAACGTCTTATCAGAAGTGGCTATCAACGATAGAAATGTGCGTACGATAGATTACTATTACAAATACGAGAAAGACTCTTTCTTCAACTGGGTAAAGCGAACGATGTACGATGGATGGCTGCCTAAATATGTTGAAACAAGGAAAATAGAATATATTGACAAACCTCACTTCTACGATGATTTGAAAGACGAGGACACAAAGAGGGTTATACGTCAATAAAAGAGTATAAAAAAGACGCTAAATATTGTTTTTGCCAAATCTAACCAAGTAACTCCATTGCGTTGTCAATAGCCGCTTGGGTAATGCGGTCGTTGGATAACATTTTCGCTATCTCCTCCACCCGCTCTTGCTGATTGAGCTGTTTTATCTGCGATGTCGTGGTGTCGGAATCCTCCTGTTTGAAGACCTTATAGTGATTGGTGGCTTTGGAAGCCATCTGTGGCAGGTGCGTAATGACGATTAGCTGATGCCTTTCAGCCATTTGCTTTATTATATTACCAACCTTCGCCGCTATATCACCCGAAACGCCGCTGTCAATCTCATCAAAAATTATTGTAGGCATATTAGACTTGCGACTTAACACTGCTTTAAGAGCCAGCATCAGCCTTGCCAGCTCGCCACCCGAAGCAACCTTGTACAGAGGTTTTAATTCGCTGCCTTTGTTGGCTGAGAACAGAAAATCAATGTAGTCAATGCCGCTTTCCGAATACCGCTCGGTATCACTTAAAACGTCAATCTGCAAACTTGAAGCAGGCAGTGCCATATCGCAAAGCAAAGGAAGAACTTCTTTTTCTATTGTTTTAGCGGCTGCTTTTCTCATTTGGCTCAGCCGTAACGCCACATCCGAAAGCTGAGACCACACAACGCTATTCTCTTTCTTCTTTTGCTCAATCTGAATCTCTAAATCCTCGTTGTAAGAGAGTTTATTATTGAGGTCTTGCTTTATTTCTAAAAGTTCGGATATTGAATTAACGGCGTGTTTGCTTTGTAAGCGGTAAATTAGGTCTAATCTGTCGTTGGCAGAGTCTAATGTCTGCTGGCTGAAACTTACGTTGTCGTTAAAATTTGAAAGCTCCTGCCCAATGTCTTTTAACTCTATGAAAGCGGAGTCTAAACGCTGCGAAATGTTATTTAGATTGGGGTCGTGCGATGATATTTTGGAGATATTGGATTTAACCTGTGAAAGATTGGAAAAAACACTCACCACCTCCTCATTATCTAATAAGGCAAGCGATTGAGTGATTTGCAGTTTTATTTCTTCACTGTTGGACATCAAATCAACATCCTGCTCTAATTCTTCTTGCTCCCCTACCCTTAATTTGGCGTTTGCGAGCTCCTCAACAAGGTATTGGTAATAGGATTGTTCCTTTTGAAACTCCCGATGTTTGTTTTCCAATTCTGTAATCTCATTTTGTAACTTTTTCCATTGCTTATATGCTGCTTTATAGGTATTTGGCAGCGTTATATCATCTAAATAATTATCTATAATAGAGAGTTGAAAGCTGCTACCTTTGAGTGTGAGAGTCGTATGTTGCGAATGAATGTCCATAAGATTGTCTCCAAGAATTTTCATAATGGGTAGCTGGACTGGAACATCGTTTATGAATGCTCTACTCTTGCCATTAGGAGCTATTTCTCTGCGAAAGATGGAATGGAAGTCAAAATCCAAATCGTTGTCGTCAAATATTGGTCTGAGGTTATCGTCTATCGTAAATTCCGCTTCAACGATGCAGCGTTTGTTCTTGTCTTGCAGCACGCCAGTATCAGCTCTCTGACCAAGCACAAGCCCTAACGCTCCAAGCATAATTGACTTCCCTGCTCCGGTCTCTCCTGTTATGGCTGTGAAACCTTGAGGGAAAGCCATTGAAGTCTGATTTATCAATGCGTAATTCTCAATTCTTAATGACAAAAGCATATAATTTCTGTTGCGTTTTCAGCTTGCAAAGATACGAAATTTCTTTTATACTCAACAAACAAAAGCCTGACGACATCTATTATTGGCTTTGCGGCTGCCAAACTTTGCTTGCATAAAGGGTTACAGCGTTAGGTAAAAATGAAGCAATATTTGGATGAAATGAAACACTGTTTAGGTGGAATTTTTTGGCTGATAAAACTTTTTTTTCGCTCAATGCCTTGTTTTTAGAATAAATTTTGTACTTTTGTCGGCTAATTTAAGGTGTATTATTACAACAATAGGGTGTGATAAAACGTTATTTAGATTGGTTATAATATTGTAAAATACAAATATACTAAGGAAATATGAACGCAAAGAATGTTTTTGTCTTTTTGATTGCAGGATTGATTGGTTTTAGTGCTTTGGCTCAAAAACGTAGTCTGACCGAACAAGCTGATGAGGCTTACGTATCGCAGCAATATATCAAAGCTGTAGAACTTTACAAGAAAGCATACGCAAAAGTAAAGGCTAACAGACAGGAGAAAGACCGCATTTTGTTTCAAACGGCTGAGTGTTACAGGCTGATAGATGACAAAGTGCAGGCAATTAAAACCTATCAACGCTTGGTTACTGCTGGGTATTATTCCGTGCAACCAAAGATATTTCTTTACCTTGCGGACTTACAACGCTTTGAAGCCGACTGGGACAATGCCGAAACAAACTATAAGGAGTATCTAAAGCTCGTTCCTGACGACAATCTGGCACAGCGGCGACTGCAATCAATAGCTATGGCAAAGGATTGGATGAATCACCCTACGTTTCATCAGATAAAGAACGAGAAAAACATCAATACAGAATGGAATGACTGGGCTCCGCACTTTGCAAACGGCACTGACAGGAACACAATCGTCTTTACGTCCTCACGCTTTGGTGGAGAAGAATCGGAAAAAGACGCTTGGACGGGGCAATATCTTTCAGATATTTATATGACAACAAAACAGAAGGACGGCACTCTTGGCAGTGTTTCACTCTATAACGTAACCGATGTCAATACTGCAGCAAATGAAGGTGAGTTGATAAGCATTGCCAATGCCAAAACGCAGAATATTTACTTTTCTCGTTGTAATGTAAAAGACAAAACACAACAACCTTGTGCTATTTATATGACTCCACTTGCTCAAAACTCCAAAAGCAAGGGCAAAAAGGCTCAAACAAAGTCATCACAAGCCAAGAAAAATGACAAAAATGCTAAAACCGAGACAACAACTCCTCAATCCACAACGACAGATGAAACATCTGCTTTTATGAGAATAGATTTAGGCGACACAGCTTATAACTACCTCCACCCCGCTGTTACATCTGACGAATTAACTCTTTATTTTGCGTCCGACAGACCGGGAGGAGAAGGCGGCTATGACTTATGGAAGGCTACCCGAACGGCGGTTGATGAGCCTTTTGGTAACATTATCAATCTCGGAAAGCAAATAAACACAGAGGGAAGAGAAGAATTTCCTATCTTGAGAACTGATACCCGTTTGTATTTTTCTTCCGATGGACACCCCGGATTAGGAGGTTTGGATTTGTTTTATTCAGATTATATCAACGGAGAATGGTCTGAGCCTGTCAATCTGCAATATCCTATCAACAGTCCTTCGGACGAAATAAGCATTATCTTCAATCAGACTGAGAGTGCTACATCTGCGGCTGAGGAATCGGGATATTTCTCTTCTAATCGTGCGGGTGGTATTGGCGGAGACGACATCTATTCTTTTTATCGCTCACCTATGTTATTTACTCTCAAGGGTAAGGTTCATGATGACAAGTCTATGCAGCCTGTAGAGAGCGCTAAGGTAAAGCTTATAGGAGATGACAAGTCTTCAATAGAGGGTCGCACCAACCGCAAAGGCGAATATGAGTTTAATGCCGAGCAAGTGAAGTATAATGTCAATTATCGTATTCAGGTTGCACAGGTTGATTACTTCAATACAGAGGGAACAGAAAGCACAGTAGGCTTAACAACCAGCAAGGATATGATTCATGACTTCAAATTAACTCCTATACCAAAAGAACCTGTCGTTTTACCCGAAATACGCTATGATTTGTCTCGCTGGGAGCTTAAAGACCAGTATCAGGATTCTCTTTCTGACCTGTTAGTTATCCTTGTCAATAATCCAGCTTATGTTATAGAACTCGCTGCTCACACAGACAACAGACCTTTCCCCGGTTTGACAAACGACACTCTTTCTCAGCGGCGTGCAGAATCTGTGGTTGATTTTCTAAACAAAAGAGGCATTGACTTGGAACGTTTGGTGGCAAAGGGCTATGGAGACCGTATCCCACGCACATTAAAAAACACCGCAACCGTTGAATATAATAAGAAAACTTTTACTTTCCCTAAGGGCATCACTTTGACAGATGAATACATCAATGGCTTGAAAACCAAAGACGAAAAGGAAGCTGCCCACCAACTAAACCGCCGTACAGAGTTCCGTGTCTTGCGTTCGGACTACGTTTCTCGTGATGTGAGAGACTCATTGGAAGATGCGGCGTTGAAAGCAGAGGTTATAAATATGGTAGGTAAGACAGACCCTACAATGGATGTGCCAATCATTTACACCGATAACCATATCAAGCTAACGATGATTAACGGCAAGTTGTCGCAACTTTATATTATCTTAAACGGAACAGCTATTCCTGCTATTTATGACGACAGATACAAGGATGTAGCGGTACTTGATTGGGACGTTGCAATGGATTTGTTGTTGCAGGGCAGGATTGAAAAGAACGATTTCCGTGATAAAGACAAAGCATTTGACACAGAAGGCAAGATATTAGACAATTCCGTTCTCACCTTCCGCAGTGCCTACATCGGCAAATACTGGACTGATAAGTTTGAAGTGTTAGTCCGCAAAGGTATGCAGCAGAAGATGATTATCAATCGCAATGGCTTGTCGGAGTTTGGACATTTCACCTTTGACAAACAAAAAGGCGAGATAATCTTTGACAAATAGCAGCAACTAAACCAATGATTTATTTTAATAGGGCGACATTTTATCGCCCTATTTTTTTTGATTTGTTCCCGCTAAATAAAGGTATAAATTCAAGAATGAATGAAACAATAAACTCTTTTAACTGAAAGAATTTGACCAATGAATGACTTATTTCAGCGAAAAGGTGATTGATAAGCCCAAAGTGGGCGATGACTGCAACAAGCCTTGATGTGGGCAGTACAAAGGGTTGATATGTGCAGATAAACTGTCGCTTATGTCAAAGGAAAAAAGATGTGCATACACCAAAGCGTCAATTATGTTGATCAAATAAAAGACCCCGCCAACGATAATGCTCAATTCAAACGCCTGTTCATACTCATTGTACTTGGCAAGCACTCCTTCATCAGTCCAATTAGCATAATCGGGGTTGGTAACGCCTCCATTGACACGGCTAAGATATTCAGTCTTAAATTTTTTCGCTCCATTGTGATTGGTGATTGCAAGATATGTTACCACAGTTCCTGCTCCGTAAATGACAGGTATTTTCCACGCTTGTTTGTTGTAAAGTTGCCCCAAGCCGGGTAGAAAAGTTGAGTAAAGGGTTGCACGTTTGGTGCTGTGCTTTTGAAGTTTTGTGGAAATGCTATCGGGTTGTGATGCGGCAGAAAAGCCACAAAATATACACAAAACAGCGATTAAAACTACTCTTCGCACAAGTTGGAAATTTGATTTAGGAGTTTGTTTTGATGATTTTTCATTTAGGACACACCTTCTATTATTGCAACGATACGTTCGAAATCTTTGTCGTCAGAAAACGGGATTACGATGCTGCCTTTTCCTCGTATTGAGCGGGTTATATCAACAGATGAGCCGAGCTTTGAAGAGATTGACTTCTTGAAATCGGTATGAAATTCGGGTAGTTTTTTCTTTGGCTTGGCTGGTGTTTTCTTTTGAAGCTGCGGATTCTTAATGTGATTGACCATTGCTTCCACCTGACGCACCGACAAATCCTTTTCTATGATTGATTTCATAATTTGTAGTTGCTGCTCTTGCTTTTCCAATCCTATTAAGGCTCTTGCGTGTCCCATAGTGATGATTCCGTTGCGTAGATTGAGCTGTACTTCTGCTGGAAGCTTCAATAGACGTAAGAAATTGGTGATTGTGGAGCGGCTTTTGCCAATTCGTTCGCTCATTTGTTCCTGTGTGAAGTTGCATTCGTCAATCAGAGCCTGCAAAGTCAAGGATGTTTCTATTGGATTAAGGTCTTGTCGCTGTATGTTCTCAACTAAAGCCATTTCCATAATCTCGTGCTTTGTTACAATGCGGATATATGCCGGTATTTCTTTCAATCCTGCCAATTTTGCAGCACGATAGCGGCGTTCTCCAGCAATTAACTGATACCTGCCTCCTATTTTATTAACCGTAACTGGCACTATGATACCGTATTGCTTTATACTCTGAGCTAATTCCTTCAAAGTATTTTCGTCAAACTCTGTTCTGGGTTGGTTAGGATTGGGTTCTATTGCGTCAATCGGCACATTGGCTATCTCAGCTGCAATAGATTTTGTATTGTTAGTTAGTTCCTGTCCTTCCATATTTTGAAGAAGCGCCCCAAGTCCTCTCCCTAATGCTACTTTCTTTGCCATTATTTTTCTGTCTTATTATTTACTTCTCACGTTCTATTATTTCGGCAGCAAGATTCATATAATTGATTGCACCAATTGAGGTTGCATCGTACATAATTGCACTTAAACCATGACTGGGTGCTTCTGCCAATTTTACATTATTATATATTATGGTCTTGAAAACAAGTTGCTGGAAATGCGATGCAACATCTTCTGCTACCTGTTTGTTCAACCGCAAGCGAGCATCGTACATTGTGAGCAGTATTCCTTCTATTTCAAGAGCCGTATTAAGCCTTCCCTGCACTATTCTAATGGTATTGAGCAACTTTCCAAGACCTTCCAATGCGAAATATTGACATTGAACCGGTATGATAACAGAATCGGCAGCCGTAAAGGCGTTTATCGTTACCAAACCAAGTGATGGGGAGCAGTCAATAAGCACATAATCATACTTGTCTTTCAGAGTGTCAATTGCCGTCTTCATTTTGGACTCGCGATTGTCCATATTCTGCAACTCAATTTCCGCACCTACCAAGTCAATTCTTGCAGGCAGCACGTCCAAATTAGGTGTTGTCGTTGTCTTAACTACTTCTATGGCAGGCATTCCGTCAATTAAACATTCGTAAATGCTGTTTTGCACTTGGTCAGGCTCTATTCCAAGCCCCGAAGATGCGTTTGCCTGAGGGTCGGCATCAACAAGCAAAGTCTTCTTCTCCATAATGGACAAGGCTGCGGCAAGATTGATAGCCGTAGTCGTTTTCCCTACTCCCCCCTTCTGATTTGCTATTGCAATAACTTTTCCCATAAACTTTTTGTATCAATCATTCAGCAGACCGAAGTCTGACTCCCCCCTACTCTATTGCTCTATGCTAAAATCAAAATCGTCTAATGAATCGTCTTTGCTGTCGTCTGTTGTGTCGTCATGGCGTTCAGGTTCAATCCCTGTCTCAATGTATTTTATTGTATCAGCCAAAGCTCTGACAAACTTCTCATTATCCTCCTTGTAAAGAAAGATTTTGTGCTTCTCATAACTGAAACTACCGTCCTCATCGTTGAACCTGCGCTTGCTTTCGGTGATAGTGATAAACCTCTCTCCTGATAGCGTTTCCTTTACATCAAAAAAATACGTTCTCTTCCCTGCTTTTACGGCAGTAGAAAACACTTCTTCCCGTTCTCTTCTTTCGTTATTTTCCATAAAATCGTGATAACAATTTTTTTTAGGGGGGCAAAGGTAATCATTTTTCTTCACATTGAGCTAACAATGCGATGTAAAAATGTAAAAAAATCTTCTTTTACGCCTTTACTTTATTGTTTCATAAAGCATTAACATTAGAGCAATATTTCTCTATAAAATCTTAAAAATTCATTGTCAAAGAAGATAATTTCCGTTCTTTTTTTCATTTTCATAATTTTTCAATTCCGCCATACGAAAAAAACATTTAATTATCGCCGACCTTTGTTGCCAACTTCTCAAAACAAAAATTAGTACCTTTGCACCCTTAAATAGACAAAATAATTTTTCAAAACAAAAAAACAAAATAGAATTATGGCAACAAAATATCAAAAAACATCAATCAAAATTACAGATTTAATGCAACAAAATAACATTAAAAAGCACCTCTTTTGCCTGTTAAAAACCTGATGTTTTTGTATAAATTTCACACAATAACACTTCAATAAAGCAATATGTAAATTTATGGGGATAATATAGTATTTTATCCCCTTTTTCGTGTCTCTTTGCCAAAATGAAACGCTGCTTCATTTTCCTAAAGTGGCGTTTTAATTTCTTGAAACGCCACTTCAGCGTCACGAAACGCCGCTTTAGAAAATTAAAGCGGCGTTTCATTTTGGCGAGACAGGATAACAAAATAAGGAGAAAGCATTTTGTTGCTCTCTCCTTAAAGAGTATTGCTAAATTGTATTAGTTATTTCTTTTTGTGCTTGATTTTATAGGCAGCAAATCCGCCACCTAAGCCGAGCAATAGCATTGTTGCCGTTGCCACTGGGGCTGTCTCATCATCGTTATCACCTACGCCACTACCGGGTCTTCCACCGGGAGTTGGCTGTGCGAACAACATCGTTGTACTAAAAGCAAAAACTGCTATTGTTGTTAAAATGATCTTCTTCATTATATGTTACCCTCTTTTTATTTATTGATTACAAATTTTAAGTTTTTGGCACTTGTCTTGCTGCTTGCCTTTGCTGTATATGCTCCTGCAGGCAGGTCTAACAATGTCTTGAAGCTGCTGCCGCTTATTTTTTGGCTATAAACAACTTGCCCTAATGCGTTATAGATTATTACAGACTTCAAACTCTCACCGTTGATGTTTAGAGCATCGTTAGCAACCCAAAGACTGATGTCGTGCGTTGTTACGTTAGCTAAACCATTTGAAAGTTTGTTTAGTCTTACTCTGAAACGTTCGGTGTTTTGTCCCTCGCTTACTATTGTTTCATAAGTGTCGCCGTTGCTTACAGCTATCTCTTGCTCTCCGTCAATCAAGATTACCTCAACATCTTCTGGGATATTGCTGAAGGAAAGCGTTACGTTGTTAGTAGCCTTTGAACTTATGTTCATTGGACATTCGTAAGGGAGAACAGAAATAGAATTGATGGCTAAGGTTGAGCTATCAACCACAAAATACGGCTCACATATCATACTGTTCATACCAAGCATTTTGTAAGCATCATAAAAGTCAAAGCCGTTAGAAGCGTCTTCATTTATTTTGATATAAGCCTCTTTGCTCTCGTTGTTAGCCGTTGAAGTAATGGTGATACTGTTGTTTTGTCTGACGTTACTACTCTTGGCAGTGCTTTGTATCTGAGATTTGTCAAAACTAAACGTGTGAGTTCTTTGACTTACGCCGTTTCTGCCTGTAACAAAGAAAGCTTTGCCTATATATATTGCACTGTTATCTATTGCAGACCAAGTTTGATTTGCTTCCAACACATACACTGAAGATGTAGATAGTTGCAGTAAGTTTTGAGCAATAAAAACATTAGCCCAAAGAGACGCTGGATATGGATTGGAAAGAGGATACCATAGTGCGTTGTTTGTTTGACCGGGATGATCAGCCTCATAAGTAAAGATAGGTCCATTATTAACCATCGTTACCGTAGCATTAGCGTCATTAAACAACGTGCCAGTCATAGAGTGGGCTATAACTTCTCCTTGTGGTCTAACCAAAGTAGGATAACCCGGGTCAAGGACATAAGCCAAATAGCCGTGAGACCTCTCCATAATAGAATTATAGCCAAGTTGGTTATATGAAGGGTTAGCTGGGTCTGTGTTGTTTGCCCACATATTTGTTAAAGTGTCAAATCTCAACATTGCTACTGGGATATTGTGAGCAACATTAGCGTATGTCTGCGAGCCGTCTTCACCAAGATAATATCCAGCAGTGATGTTGCCAAAAGCACTGCCCAAAAATACATATTGCTCATTAAGTAAATTACGCTCAACCTTTACGTTGTCAAAAGGGCTTGTTGTGTTATTGATTAAGCTACCGCCATATTGTATTGTGATATTGGTAGGGCGAGCAGCATAGTCTGCAGCATTGGCTATCGTTACTGTTTCTCCATTTCTAATAATATAAGGGTCTGCTATCGGCTCAAAGCCTAAGACTGGGTAGCCATAGTTATGCAACCAGTCGTTAGTCCATGTAGAGCTGTTATCGTCAAACCACGTACCTATCTGGCTTGCGTCTAAAGTGCCACGAAGAGTACCGCCGTTACGCATTGTAGGTTCTGTCATCGGAGAACCATAGCTATTGTTTGCTAAACCCTGTGGTGACCATGTGCTAAGATAATAGCAATCGGTGATAACAGGAACTGTTGCACTATAACCTGTTAGACCTCCAAAAGTGGCTGCATCACCTGATGTTCTCGTTACCGTGCTTGCCGCATAACAATGATATATTGTAGCATTACCACCTGAGCTATTGCCCGCACTTTTCCCTATCAAGCCACCTACATTCTCCATACCACTTATTGTACAATTACTCGTATAACAATTACTAATTGTTACACCCCTGCCATCCCATATATCTCCTACCAAACCGCCAATTTCTGTACCAACGGCAATAATATTGACATCTCTTACAAAGCATTTACTGATAATCCTACTATTGTCTGTGGCACTAGAGTTGAAATACCCTATAAGTCCGCCAAAGTTATTAGATGTACTCCCTGTCATTTGCCTTATTGTTCCGCCAACCACATAACAATTACTTATATTCATATTGTTGTCCCCTGAGTAACCAGCTATACCAACTAAGCCACCCGAATTATAATCAGCAA
>JAISLH010000041.1 GCA_031260565.1 Bacteroidales bacterium | reverse complement strand
CGCTTTAGAAAATTAAGGTGGCGTCTGGATGAAATTAGGTGTTTTTAGGCTAAAATTATTATACCAATTTTTAGCAGTGATTTTATACTTTGAAAACAGCATCAAAGACAAGAAAATAATACTTATGCAAAAAAACGCCGTAATACATATCATAATTCACACCGAGAAGGGGATAGGGGAAATGCAATTTGTGATGAAATAAAGGCAAGATTGCAACAAAAGAACAAGTCCGAAGATTAAGGCTGTAAGTAGAGTTTAACACAACAAAAATGAATGAAAATGGAAAAGATAAGTTTATTTCCTTCCCATTGTTAAAATATTTTATACTTTTGCAAAGTTGTTTTAACCAATTATATGGATAATAGAATTAAGATAAGGGACAGAGTGTTTATTAAATACATTGACACAGAGCAGATAAAACAAATAGTTAAAACACTCGCTCAACGCATAGGTAACGACTATCAAGACGAGCAAATTTGTTTTATTGCCGTTCTCAATGGTGCATTTGTATTTGCTGCCGACTTGGTGAGAGAGACTAAAAACGATAGCAGGATTTATTTTGTCAAACTTTCTTCTTATGAGGGTATGACCTCAGGGCAAGTTAAGCAAACAACGCAACTTGACAAAGACTTTGCAAATAAAAATGTTGTTGTGATAGAGGATATAATTGAGACGGGCAACACTATTGATTATCTAATGGAGGAGCTTGCCAAACAGAAACCAAAGAGTCTTAATGTTTGCACTTTGCTTTTCAAACCAAACAAATTTCAGAGTAATTATAAAATAAACTACGTAGGTAAGGAGATAGAGGACGACTTTGTGGTTGGTTATGGAATGGATTACGAGCAAGCAGGGCGGGGATTAGAAGATATTTACCAATTAAACGAAATATAATAAAACGATATACTTATGTTGAATATAGCATTATTTGGAGCACCGGGTGCAGGCAAGGGAACTCAATCAAAGATGTTGATAGAGAAATACCATTTGACCTATATAGCTACTGGAGATATATTAAGGCAAGAAATAGCCGCACAAACAGAACTCGGAAAGCAGGCTAAAGATGTAATAAATAGAGGAGAGCTTGTGCCTGATGAGCTTATTGTTCAGATTATTGAGAAAATTATAGAGAAAGACGAGCAAAGCAATACCACAGGAGGTATTCTCTTTGACGGCTTCCCCCGTACAGTTGTTCAGGCTTATATTTTAGATGGGCTGATGCATCGTTTGAACCGCAGTTTATTGTGTATGCTGAGCCTTAATGTGCCAAAAGATGAGTTGGTACACCGTATGCTTGAGCGTGCAAAGACAGAAAATCGTAGTGATGATAATGAAGAGGTGATTAAAAAGAGGTTTAATGAGTACTATAATAAGACAATTCCCGTTGCCGCTTTCTATGAGGAGAAAGGTATATATTGTCCTGTTGATGGCATTGGCTCTGTTGAGGAGGTCTTTCATCGTCTAACAACAAAGATAGAGGAAACGTTGCAGTTGGCTTATCGTAACATCCTTCTTTATGGAGCTCCCGGAGCAGGCAAAGGCACTCAGGCTAAAATGTTAGCAGAAAAGTATAACTTGGTTTATATTTCCACAGGAGCAATAATAAGAGAGGAGATAGCTAACCAAACAGAATACGGCATCAAATGCAAACATTTCGTGGAAGCTGGAGACAATGTTCCCGATGACATAGCCATTAGTCTTATAGAACGCAAGATAGAAGAAAACCAAAATGCACAAGGCTTCATCTTTAAGGGATACCCAAGTTCATATGTACAGGCTTATATTATGGATGGTATATTAGACCGCATTCATTCATCAGTTACCTGTATCATAGAATTGAAAGCTAACCCTATAAGATGTATTAAGCGTCTTAATGATAGAAATAAAACAAACAAAAGAAGGATTTACGACCGAGACCCAGACGTTATAATTCATCGCTTGGAGAATTTTGAGAAAAGTGCTGGCAAAGTACGGGCTTATTATCAAAACAAGAACAAGTATTATTGCGTTGATGCGGAACAGGGCGTTGAAGTAGTGTTTGATAATCTTTGCAGTACTATTGACGAAGCCCTTCGTAAATCATAAAATTATGACATCAAACTTTGTAGATTACGTAAAAATATGCTGCCGTTCGGGTAAAGGTGGAGCAGGTTCAACACATCTGCTTCGCACACGAGGTAACGCCAAAGGAGGACCTGATGGTGGAGACGGCGGACGGGGTGGGCATATAATCCTGCGAGGTAACAGGCAACTATGGACGCTTTTGCACCTGAAATATACAAAACATATTGCGGCTGAAAGCGGAGAGAGCGGAGGTAAAAACCGCTTGCATGGTCGCAATGGTGAGGATATAATAATAGATGTGCCATTGGGAACGATATGCAAGGACTTTGAAACAGGTGAATTTGATTGCGAGATAGTGGAAGATGGTCAGGAAGTAATTGTTGCACAAGGTGGAAGAGGGGGAAAGGGTAACGACTACTTCAAGACTGCAACCAACCAAACGCCACGTTATTCCCAACCCGGCGAAGACGGCATTGAAGCATGGAAAATAATAGAGCTAAAGATACTTGCTGATGTTGGTTTGGTGGGTTTTCCTAATGCGGGAAAGAGTACTTTGCTTAGCGTAGTGTCTGCTGCCAAGCCTGAAATAGCTAACTACCCTTTCACAACCATTGTCCCAAATCTCGGCATAGTAAGACATAGAGACAACCAGTCTTTTGTCATGGCGGACATCCCGGGCATAATAGAAGGTGCGTCTTTGGGAAAAGGATTGGGTATTCGTTTCCTTCGCCATATTGAACGAAACTCTCTGCTGCTGTTTATGATACCTTGCGATAGTGATGATATAAAAAAGGAATACAAAATATTGTTAAACGAGCTTAAAACCTACAATCCAGAACTTATGGACAAGGAACGCCTGCTGGCAATTACCAAATGCGATATGCTTGATGAGCTTATGATTGAGCAAATGAAGGCTCATGTGCCCAAAAACATTAAATCACTTTTCATTTCGTCTGTTTCAGGGAAAGGAATACAAGAATTGAAAGATTTGATTTGGAATACGTTAAACAGCGATGTTGGATTGGATAATTAGCCTTGACACAAAAATTTTCTACTTCATCAATTCGGCACGATGTAACGCTGCCGACTGGTTTTTTGCCATTCTTTCAGCACATTTTTTCATAGCTTTGGTCGTTGCTGCCTTCGCTTTCTATCTGTTTTTTAGTTGTTTCAAAAAGCGATGGTGGCTTTTGGTCATAATGATTGGGCTTTGTTTTCTGTTGGCAGACCGCATAAGCGTTATGTGTTTCAAAGACGTAGTTTGCCGACTTCGTCCAAGCCACGCATTGGAAAGCATTCATCTCTGCAAATTCCATAATTTTCAACTCATTACCGACAATAAGGGAGGCTTATACGGCTTTGTTTCGTCCCATGCAGCCAATATCTGCTGTGCAACGACATTTCTGCTCCTTTTTATAAAGCATAAAGGGCTTAAAATCACCATTGTACTTTGGGCTTTACTGACTTGTTATTCCAGAATTTATTGCGGCTATCACTATCCTTTGGATGTGCTTTGCGGTGCTTTGCTTGGTGTCCTCATAGGTTTGTTTCTACGTTTTGTTTTCAAAAAAAGCCGCTTCCGCAACCTGCTTTCATCACAGTAATTTGTTATTTATTTCAATCAAATTCCCAATTTATTTACACAAAACACTCAATAAAAATAGCTATTTTTAGCATAAAATTTACCCAAAATAAGAGTAAAAAATGCCAAAAGTTTATACAATTTTCTCTTATAGCGGAACATTTTATCCAAACGCCAATTCAGTTTTACTAAACGCCGCTTTATTTTCTTGAAGTGGCGTTTCAATAAATTAAAACGCCGCTTTATTTTGACCAAAAAGGATACAAAAATGGGGATAATATACTCTATTACCCCCATAAGTGGTTATACCAAGCTCAAACTTGGCTATATAACAGCCTTACACACCTTTTACGTTTGCATTCGGCATAAAAGTTGCATTTTTATCTCACTGTATTTATATAAAACTAACATAAAACACCCTCCTTTTTTATCATACTTTTGTCTTGGTTCATTCGGCAAAATTACAACAATTTTTTGAAAAAATGATACGGTGTTGGCGACATTCTCTTCATAAAATACAAAGAATTATTGTACTACTCTGCAAGATAAATCACTAATTTTGGGTATTCAGAGCAAAGGGTAATGGCAGTACCTTTGCAGTCTGAAAAAACAAACTAAACAATGAGAAGAATACTTTTACTTTTGACTGCCCTTTTCGCTGCTAATGTTGCGCTGGCTGCCGATGACAGGGTGATAAAAATTGAGGGCGAAGTGAAGGACGCAAATACCAACGAACCGATAGCCTATGCCAACATTGTAATTGAAAATACCAAGTTTGGGACGGTAACAAACGAAGATGGATATTTTGCTTTCAGTAATCTAAAATCCAATACCTACGTGCTAAAAGTGTCTTTCATAGGCTACGAAACCGAAAGCATTATTATAACAGTTGGTTCTGAGTTGGTTATTCACAAGCATATCAGCCTCAGACCCGCTACTACAATTATGAATCCTATCACCATTACGGCAGAAAAGGACGATTTCAAACAAAAAGCCCCTGTTATTATCAGCGTTTTGAGCGAGAAAGTCTTTGAATCAACCAATGCACCTGACCTTTTGCACACCTTGCCCTACCAAAGCGGCGTCAGAGTGGAATATAGCTGTCAAAACTGCGGCTCTTCACAGGTTAAAATCAACGGACTGGATGGACCATATACCCAAATCTTGATTGACGGAAGAGCAGTGATGAGTTCATTGAGTGGAGTCTATGGTTTGGAGCAAATTCCTGTCAATATGATAGATAGAGTTGAGGTTGTGAAGGGTATAGGCTCAGCTTTGTTTGGTTCAACGGCTATTGCGGGGACGGTTAATATCATTACAAAAGAGCCTGCCAGCAATTCATTTTCGGTAAGCAGTGATGTGGAGGCAATAGGCTTGAAGTCATTGGCTCAGACCTTCAATGCCAATGCAGCTTTGCTCACAAAAGACCATAAAGCTGGCGTTTCATTTTACCAAACATTCAGAAAAAGGGACTCTTATGATGCTGATGACGATGGTTTTACCGAAATGGGGCAGTTAGATTCCCGTTCCTTTGGTACTAAAGGCTTTTACAGGATAAGCAACCGCCAAAAGATGACACTTGAATACCACACCACGAGTGAAAGCCGCAGAGGTGGAAACAAATTAGACCAGCCGGCTCACTTGACCGATATTTGTGAGATGACAAACTACAAAATACATAGCGGCGGGCTTGGTTACGACTATCTCAGTATTAGCGGAAAGAACCATTATTCGGCTTATACTTCTGTGCAATCGGTGGATAGAGACTCCTATTATGGTTCGCATCAAGACCCTAACAGCTATGGCTTAACCAAAGACCTTACCTACTTAATCGGAGGGCAGGGAAGCAACAAATTTGATAAGGTTGTCGTCTCTCCAATGACTTTAACATACGGAGCGGAGTACGTTACCAACAGCATAAACGACAGAATACTTGGCTACAATATGCTAACCGACCAATCTACCAACACTATGGCAACATATCTCCAAACAGAGTGGGAAGCAAACAAGTTTAGCCTGCTTCTCGGTGGTCGGCTTGACAAACACAATCTTATTAAGAGCCTTATCTTTTCCCCACGTGTCAATCTGTTTTATAAACCTTTTGACATCTTCCAACTCAGGGCTTCGTACGGATCTGGTTATAGAGCACCACAAGTTTTTGATGAAGACTTACACATTGCACAGGTCGGCGGCTTATCTCTTCGTACTCATTTAGCAGATAACCTGAAGCCTGAATACTCTCACAATCTCAGTCTCTCTGCTGATTTCTATTACGATTTTTCTGATAACTTCAAGACCAATATTCTTTGTGAAGGCTTTTATACTGACTTGCAAGATGTGTTTGCTATGCGGGTTATTTCTTTTGATACCATTAACAACACTATGTATCAGGAGCGATACAACGCTTCAGGAGCGACAGTCTATGGCTTAAACTTCACTGCAAAGTTTGCCTATAAAGATGATGCCGACCTGACAATTGGTTACACCATTCAAAACAGCCGTTATCAACAAACAGAATACTGGTCATCTGATCCCAATGTTAAAGGCACTGATAAACTGCTGCGTATGCCTGATGATTACGGCTTCATAACCCTTAACGTAAAGCCTGCACATAACTTTGATATTTCTGCCAGCGGGACTTATACGGGTAGGCTTTATGTTCCTCATTTTGCTGGCTATATAGCACAGGATAAACTGGAGCAATCGCCGTGTTTCTTTGATATTAACCTTTCTCTTTCCTACACTATTGCCATAGATGCCAACATTAACCTTAAAATTAGCGGTGGTATGAAGAATATCTTCAATTCCTACCAGTCTGACTTTGACAAGGGAGCGGACAGAGATGCCAATTACGTCTATGGTACAATGCAGCCACGTACCATTTTTCTCTCTGCCAAGATAGCTACCAATTAGCAAGAGTAACCAAGCTTTTGTTCAAAACCTGTTATTGCTACTTTGGGTTTAGACAACCGAAATTTGACCTTAGTATTAGAAAAATTTGTACTTTTGCAGTCAAATTAAGTAGATATGACGAGGAATAAGAAGTATTTTTTATTAGTAATAGCTCTGTTGAT
>JAISLH010000096.1 GCA_031260565.1 Bacteroidales bacterium | reverse complement strand
TATTATTTGTACTTTTGCAGAACGAAATTGAACAACGAATAAGAGCAAATAAGATTATGACAAATAAATATCAAAAAACAACATCACAAATTACAGATTTAATGCAACAAAATGCCATTAAAAATCGTTGCTTTTGCGTATTAAAAACCTGATGTTTTTTATAAATTTTATGATGCGATATTGCAATAATGCAATATATAACTTTATGGGGATAATATGGTATTTTATCCCCTTTTTCGTGCTTTTTGCCAAAATTAAAGTGGCGTTTCAGCGTCACGAAACGCCACTTTAGAAAATTAAAACGGCGTTTCATTCTGATGAAGTGGTGTTTGACGAAAATCAGTCTTTTTTTGGAAAAATGGAGTGAAATTTTGTCAAAATTAAGCGAAAAAATGGCTTTTTTAACCTTAATTTTGTTAATTTTTTAGTCAGATTTTGCTGTTTTTGGTGAGTGGTTTATGTAAATATTACTTTGTTTATATGTAATTATTTTGCCCATTTTGAGCGGCAATTTTGCACATCGTTTCGCACATCGTTTTGCATAGTCATGTCATTCCAATCGGATATGTCATAATTCATAATTATACATTGATTGTGTTAAGCATGAAAGCAAAAACTCTCCATATTTGAAGAAAATATTTCGGTTAAACAATAATTTTTTATTTTTTTTCGTTATCTTTGCACGCTGAATTAAAGTAATAAAAGTATGATTAACAAACTGAATATGCTGCTTATAGCAACTATTATCTTATTTTCAAATAACGCTTTGGCTCAAAACCCAAACAGAAACGCCGACAGAACAAAGGCAACCGTAACAGGGAAAATCACGGATGACGTTACAGACGACCCTTTGCTGTATGCAAGCGTGCAGGTCTTAAACAGCAAGGATTCTTCGTTGGTTACAGGTGCAGCAAGCGACATAAACGGCGTCTTCAACCTTAGTTGTGCAAGCGGAAAATATATTTTTAAGTTCTCATACGTGGGATATAAGGATATTTTTCAGTCCATTACCATAAGCAAAACCTCAACTGATTTGGGCGTTATAAAGATGCAAAGCTCTACAACTTCATTGGGCTTGCTGGAAGTTACGGCTCAAAAATCTATGGTGGAATATAAGTTGGATAAACGTGTGATAAACATTGACCAAAACTTTGTAACCGCTGGAGGAGACGCTGCGGATGTGTTGCAGAGTTTGCCTTCGGTGTCGGTAGATGACGATGGCAGCGTAACGTTGAGGGGAAATTCCAATGTTAAAGTATTAGTTGATGGCAAGCCTTCTGAGCTTTTGGGTAACGATTTGGCTACTGTCTTGGCTCAAATCCCTGCTTCAAGCATAGAGAGTATTGAAGAGATAACAAATCCTTCTGCAAAATACGACCCGGAAGGAATGAGTGGTATAATCAATATCAAACTTAAAGAGAAGGGAAGCAGAGGTCTCAACGGCAATGTCTCTATTTCTGGAGGTTCAGCCTTACAGAAGTTCATTCCTCGCTCCAATGCCTCTTTTGCAATCAACTATTCAACGAAAAAATATGCTATTTTCGCACAATTAGATGGTCGTTACGGCACACGAGCTAATCAAAGTGATGCTCTCAAATTCCTTTTTTCTCATGACAATAACCTCTTTAACAACGTCATTCGTTCAAAACGTAGCAGCGAAAACTCAAACCTTAGTGGTGGAATAAAGCTCGGCGGTGATTGGTATATAAACAAACAGAATACTCTGACATTTACTTATGGAGGACGAATGCACACAAGCATCAATAACGTATCCAAGATTGACAATACAGATATTTTTCTTGACCAAAGCCCAAGAGATGTCTTTGAAACAGACACCAGCAATGACGGAGGGCAGTTTCACAACTTCGCTATCAACTATACCAAGAAGTTTGACAAGCCTGACCAAGAGCTAACGCTTGATGCCAACTACAATATTGGTCAATTCAAATGGAAAAAAGACCAACTGATGGACTATAAATATATTCCCGATTACACAAAGAAAGACGAGGGAGTGAGCAACTTCAACAGGGTTGTTGTCTTACTTAACTATACGCATCCATTCTCTGAGAAAGCTCGTTTAGAAACGGGTTATAACTTAAATTATTCAAACGGCAATTCAACTCAGGATTACTTTCTTAATGGCAGTTCAACAAGGGACGATGATATGAGTTACGACTATGAAAATGATGAGCAAATTCACGCCATTTATGCAACCTTTGGCTATGGTTTTAATGAGAAACTGTCGGCTCAAGCGGGCTTACGCGGTGAGATTTTCCGCAGCAACGGAACTAAAACTATGATTAACACCACACCAGACGCCTTTGCCAAACAATACGAATCTCTTTACCCTACCCTACATCTCTCTTACGCTTTCTCTCAAAGTCAATCGGCACAGGTAAGTTACTCTCGCAGAATAAACAGACCTCGTGGCTTTGATTTATTACCAACGGTTGATTTATCCAACCCTGAGCAGATACGGTTAGGTAATCCAAATCTTGACCCGGAATACACAGACGCTTACGAAATTGGCTATTCTATCATCTTCCCTAAAACAACTATCTTCACCTCTGCTTATTATCGCCAAACCAATGACCGTATTACTTGGTTCAATTTCCTATGGAACACAGCCAATGCGACAAGATATGGCTTTGATTGGGCATTAGATATAGTCGGGGATGAGGTTGATAAAGGCAAATTGGCAATGACGTCATTGAATATAAGCAAAAGCTACAACTATGGCTTGGAATTGATTATTGACCAAGAGATTACAAAATGGTGGAAGGTCAATGTGAGCGGCAATCTCTTTGGAAACTACACCGAAGGCAGTGCTTTGGGGGCTTCAGACGTTAAATCATTCAACTGGGATATGAAATTGACCTCCACGATGACCCTTCCAAATGACTGGAACATACAACTTTCAGGTCAATATACCGCTCCCCGTAAGACAATTCAGGGAGACAGCAAAGCACAATACTTTTTTGACCTTGCCGTACGCAAATCTCTATGGGAAAAACGGGGAAGTATCAGTCTAAGGTTTAGTGATATTTTCAACACTCGCCGTAATATAAGCCGCACATTAACGGACGATTATTTCAATTATTCTTACCGCAAACCATACAGCCAGACCATCAGCCTGACACTTACATATCGCTTCGGGCAAGCAGAACGTAAGCAAGAAAAACGCCGCAACAATGACGCCAATCAGGACAATAGCATTATGGAACAAGGCGGTTATGACGGCGAATAGACACAACGGCGAGCAGGTGTTTTGCATCATTCGCCGCCGATACGTTTCTCTGACACCGGAAGAAAGAGTTCGCCAAGACCTTATAGCCTTTCTCATCAACCAAATGCACTATCCGCAGACGCTTATCTCAGTTGAGGCTCAGATAAAGGTCGGAAAGCTTAACAAACGTTACGATGCCGTTGTTTATACACCCGATTGGCAACCTTGGCTCTTGATAGAATGCAAGCAACCCGAAGTAGAGCTGTCTCCAAGCACCATTTCGCAAATTCTTTCCTACAATCTGACCATACAAGCTCCTTATCTGCTTATCACTAATGGCTTAAAGCACTTCTGCATATCCACTTCTGACAATCGCCAACTACCCTCTCTCCCACCCTACCCAACATTATAAGTTAAATATTCAGGAGTTACCCTAATAAATTGACGAAACATAGGCTTAATTTTTCAAAAATCTTTCCTTGTTTTTACTCTGCGGCTTGTAATCAAATAGGATTGTGCCACTACTCATTAAACTAAAAAATAAATAAAAAGACCCTGTCAATCAAAAAAAATATTTACCTTTGCAGCGTTAAAATTAAAAAATAAACTATGTTGTATAATATTGGTGTTCTTATCTGTTTGATTGTTGTAGCTGTACAGCTTTGTCGTATATCTTCTGTTCTCTCTGACATGAATAAGGATAATAAACGTAATTTACATAATTAGAATTACGCCTTTAATTCAATAGAGTTTAGCCTTATTGAATTAAAGTTTTGTTTCATTTTCACAAAACTGCTTTTGTTATGGAAGTGGAGCAACTTAACTTTGTTTCCCTAAAAGAAAATACTATTGGAATAAAAATTAAATGAGAAAAAATGGCAGTTATCTAAGCCAAGGCGTTGGGTTAAGGTGATTGTAGCCTTTCCAAATCTGAAACTGCATCTCACTTTGATTATCTGCATTGGTGGCAACAGTACCTATGGTTTGACGAGTCAGTACCTTGTCGCCTTCATTGACACTAACAGCCTTCAAAGAGGTATAAACGGTCATATATTCGCCATGCCTAATTATCACACCCTTATTGCCGTATGTATCAACAAAGACCTTGCATACCTGTCCCTCAAAGATAGCCTTAACAGCCGCTCCTTTGGTGAGTCTGATGTCTATTCCTCTGTTCTCAATCTGTACTCCCTTGATGTCAGGGTGAGGGTGAATACCATAAGTGGAAACAACAACACCATTATCACAAGGATAAGAGAACTTGCCTTTGTTTGCCGCAAAATTATCCGACAAAGCTATGTCTTCAGTAGTTGAAGCAATGGTGTATTTGGTGCTTTTGGCAGGGGCAGCAACCTTTGGCGTTTCAGTCTTGCTCTCTTTCTTTGCAGCGGCGGTACGTTTGGCAGCCAATTCTTTTTGCTTACGTATTTCTGCTGCTATGGCATTATCTATTTGTTGTTGTAATTTCTTCCGCTTGGCTTGCTTGTCTTTAAGCTGCTTTTGATATTGCTTCTCCTGCTTCTGAATAGTGGATAGGGTTTTCTCTTTATTGCGTTGCTCTTTGTCAAGTTGCTCTTTGTTCTTTTGCTCTGCCGACAGGAGATGTTCTTGATTGCTCTTTTTAAGTTCTAACTCATTTGTGCGTAGATTTAACTCCTTTGTCTTTTGGCTTATTTGCTCCATCTTCTGCTTTTGATTGTCGCCAAACTGACGGAAAAACGTATAACGCCGATATGCCTCCTTATAGTCTTGAGAAGAAAAAATGAAGGTGAATTTGTCCATTGATGTCTTGTTTCGTTGAGCATATCGCAGCATTTGAGCATAACTTACCTTCAATGCCGTAATCTGATGTTGCAAGTCTGAAATACTTTGCTGGGTTGTGTTTATCTCACCCTTGAGCATATTGGTTTGGATTGTGATATTCTTTATCAGCTGCTGCCGTTGGGCAATTTGCTTTTTGAGCATTTGCAACTCCGAAGTGGATACTTTCTTTGTTTTAGACGTTTGTTGGAGAATGGCATTGATGTTTTCAATTTCTTTTTCTAATTTAGCCTTTTCTTGCTCCAATTTGTTCCTGTCCTGTGCTATGGTCTGAAAGCCACAAATCAACAGAGCTATTACTAATAAAAAATACTTCTTATTCCTCGTCATATCTACTTAATTTGACTGCAAAAGTACAAATTTTTCTAATACTAAGTTCAAACTGCGGTTGTCTAAACCCAAAGTAGCGATAACAGGTTTTGAACAAAAGCTTGGTTACTCTTGCTAATTGGTGGCTATCTTGGCAGAGAGGAAAATGGTACGTGGCTGCATTGTGCCATAGACGTAATTGGCATCTCTGTCCGCCCCCTTGTCAAAGTCAGACTGGTAGGAATTGAAGATATTCTTCACGCCACCGCTGATTTTAAGGTTAATGTTGGCATCTATGGCAATAGTGTAGGAAAGAGAGAGGTTAAGGTCAAAGAAAGACGGCGATTGCTCCAGTTTATCCTGTGCTATATAGCCAGCAAAATGAGGAACATAAAGCTTACCTGTATAAGTCCCGCTGGCAGAAATATCAAAGTTATGTGCAGGCTTTACGTTAAGGGTTATGAAGCCGTAATCATCAGGCATACGCAGCAGTTTATCAGTGCCTTTAACATTGGGATC
>JAISLH010000018.1 GCA_031260565.1 Bacteroidales bacterium | reverse complement strand
TTCGCTTTTTTTTTTTCTTTATTTTAACAAAGCTCTGATTCATTTTCCTAAAGCGGAGTTTCGTTACGCTGAAACGCCACTTTAGCGTAACGAAACGCCGCTTTAGAAAATTAAGGTGGCATTATGCTAAATTGGAATGAGGGTAGGGGAGGACAAAATGATGATTTGTTTTGCTGTTTCAAAAAAAAGATGTACCTTTGTCGCATTAAATCTAATATAAAACCAAAATGAGAAGAGCAAGATTCAACTGGGCAGTAGCCCGCAGAAGTATGAGCAAAGCTGTTTGTTCTGTTGTAATAGCATTAGCTATAATCAGTTTAACTTCTTGTGCTACATCTATGACGCCAACAGAAGTTTATAAGACTTTACCTGAACTGACAAAATCAAATTTCTTAACTGCGACACAGGCAGAAAGTTCAAATTGCAAGTGTCTTACCAAAGGGAGAAAGTATTCAGCACCTATGGGAAGGACAGTTAAAGGAGATTTACGAAGAGGGGCAAAAGGCATTGACGAATGGGTGATATTAGACGGCGGCAATGCTTATGTGCTAACAAGTTATCAGTGGGTAGCAGCAGGCTTTAACCCTCAAGATGGGTCAAAAGCAACACAATTACATATTGAATTTGATACATACTTATGCGAATAAACAAACACTATCAGGTGTGAAGGTTACGCTTGCAAAAAGCAACGCAATAATGCCAGCAAAGGCGTAACGACAAAGAAGTTTGTAAGAAATTAGATGATGAGGTTAATGCTCTGATAAAATTATTGGTAGTATTCTATCGTTCTTTTAGCTATCAAAATTGGCATATCATCGTGATAGGACACGCATTCAATCCAATTTCCTTTTGAGTCGTAAGAGTATTCAAATATATCTTTGCTGCCAGTAATGTTTTGGTCATAATGGAGCGTGCTTTCTACACATAAGCCGCTTGAATTAAATCTATTGACTTGTTTGACGAGCGGTTGATTGTCTTGCTCTTCATAACGCTCTCCGTTTGGCTCAAAATGGCAAGTCCAAGTGAAGATAAGGCTATCGTGAGGGTTGTAAATGTTTTTGGAAATTAGTCTGTTATGCTCATCATACGCAAAAAGCCAAGTGGTAAAGATGTTTGTATTGGCATAACCCACCTGTTTAATCAAATTACCCTTCACATCGTAGGTATAAAGCCAAAATTCAAACAGACTATTGTCGGCTTTGTAGCAATATCCCTGTGAAATCTTGCCGTCTTGGTAATTATAAACGGCTTTAAGGATGAGGCTATCGGCAGAATTGTATGTTTTCTCTTCCGTAAGTTTGTTTTCGTTGTCGTAGTCCGAAGTATAACGCCATTCAAGTTTGCCGTCAGGTTTGTAATTTACTAATTCCGTTTGGTAACCCTTTGAATTATATCTTATAAGAGTATTCTTTGCCCCTGCTTTTACGTCTCCTCTTATGACCTTTGCTTCATTTTCCAAAGCCGAATAAGTGATTTCTCTTACGCTTTTGACCTTTGCTTTAAGTGCGGCTTGCTCCCAACTTGTTTGTTGTTGGTTTTGGGCAGACAGACTACTAAATTGTAGAGCCACGATCAATATTGACAGCAATCTTTTCATACTAAATTGTTTTCTCTTTTTTCTTAAACACTCTCTTTGACCACAATGGCAGCACCAATAAGCCCAAAAGTATATACGGATAATAGGTATAACATCTCCAAAGAATAGCCAAAATAGCTGTTGTACCCATTGGCAAAAATTCTTTTAAGAATATGGGAAAGGCAAACTCCGCTATACCGCTGCCTCCGGGCGTTGGGCTAATGCAAAGAATTATCCACATCACTAATTGCCTTCCATAAACCAGCAGATGGTCTGAAACAGGTGAAAAAGCCAGCAGAAGAAAATTGACAACAAAGAAACGAGACGTCCAACTCAATACCGTGCAGCCGTAAGCCTTTGTCCAAAACCAAAGACCTTTGCCCTTGAACTCTTGACTTGAGGTAACAATGTCATCACCCATTTTGTTGAATTTTTGTTGTCGTTTTTTGAAAATCCGTTTGCTGCCAAGCATGTAAATGAACTTGCGAAAGCCTTGTGGGTAAAAGAATATTGCTACTAATATAAACAAGGTTAGCAGGCACATAAAGCCGTAGCCTATGACAAAAATAGTCTTTACGCCAAATGTTGTACCAAAGGCAGTGAAGTCAAAATCGGTTACAAAGGCGGCGTTTGCTCCAATGAGCAGGATAATGATAGGGGTTATGACAATATAAAAGAGTTCGTCAAGCAGGGCTGTTATCATTACAATAGCCGTTGAGCGACCAGCTGGAATGCCGTCTAACGCTACAATGAAGAAAGCCAACGCTGACCCTCCTACAACGGAAGGTGTAACGGCAGAACCAAACTCCCACAACATTATAATCTGAAAGGACTGCTTCCAAGAGAGTTTTTTGTCGCTCAGAAGCCTTATACGGTACATATACATCAAGTCTCGCATAACACCAAAGAGCATTGCGACCAAAAGGCAAGCCGTTGAGTACCACGTCCAACGGCTTACTATTGACTTCACAATGGAGGATTGTTTTTCTATATTGACATTTCCCTGATGGTTTTGGTCTGCTGTGAAAAGTTCTTCGTTTTGCTTGACGCCATCATCGTTGCTGTCAAGCCAATAATATTGCCCTTTACCACTTTCAACTTCTTGGTAAATAGGCTCATTAAAATCCTTAATGATGAGATAAGCAGCAACAGAAAGCCCAATCAAAACAGGGACTATTACTTTCCTGAAAGAAAAAATCCCACTGATTTGCTTGTGCTTTGCCATTTGTTATTATCAGCTTATTTTGCGATGTTTATCGTTGGGTTTGGCAGCGTTATATTGTTATTGACCAAATATTTGTAAATACTTTCGTTTAATGCCTGCAAGACATCCCAATAATCATCGTTTTTAACCCAAAATCTAACATCAAGAGTGATAGAAAGGTCTGTTATAGTTCCTATAACATTAGGTTCAGGGGTTGTCAATACTCTACTGTCTTCTTTACACAGGGCAATCAACTTTGGACTTAATTCATTGATATTAACGCCGTGTGCAAGACGAAGGTTAATGTCAATACGCCTTGTGTCCATCGTAGAATAGTTGATGACGTTACCCGTTGATAAAGTGCCGTTAGGAATGATAATTTGCTTGTTGTCGGAGGTCAGAAGATAGGTATTAAAAATCATAATTTTAGTTACCGTGCCTTCAAAACCTGCTGCCGAAATGGAGTCTCCCACTTTGAAAGGTCGCAAAATTAAAAGGACTATCCCTCCTGCAACATTCTGCAAAGTACCTGAAAAAGCCATACCAATAGCAATACCTATTGAAGCAAGCAAACCTACAAAGGCAGAAGTCTCTATTCCCAAATAGCCAATGACGCTTAGAAATAGCAGTATCTTTAATCCAATAGACACCAATGAAAGTATAAATGGGCGTAACGAAACATCTACGTTTCGCCTTTCAAACGCTTTCGTAATACCTTTGCATAAGACTTTGATAATCTTCAAGCCTACAAAAATAATCAGCAATGCAATAGCAATCTTCACCACCACGCTTGCAATCATAGGAATATACCCTTCAACGACCTTCATCCAGTCAACCGAAGATAAAATAAATGATTTTGCCATAATAAAATTAGTTTTTAGTTTGTTTTAATTAAGATTTAGTCTTTCGGCTCTTGAGGCTTGTCTGACTCCTTTTCTTTTTCCTTAGCCAATAATTTCAATTTAGCCTGATGTAAAGCTATTTGCTGACGTATTTTTTCTAATTTCTTTTCATACTCAGCCCGTAAGATGTCCGCCGATTTTGACTTAGCCAAGAAACCAAGATTGTTTTCCCAAAGATTTAACTCACTTTGTAATTTCTGAATTTGCTCCTGCAAAGCCTTTTTAGCACCTGCTACATTGGTATTGACAGATGAAGAAATTCTATCCTTAAATTGAGCCAACTCAGACTCTTTCATAGATAGTTTAAGTTTATCAAAATGCGTGTCAATCGCCGTTCTAAATTCCTGCCATAGCTGTTTGCTTGTCTCAGTGGATATAAAGCCTATTTCAGACCAACGTCTCTGAAATTCCTTTATGGCATTGAGGTTGGCGGTCTTGTCATCATTAAATTCAAAGGCTTTAACCTCTTCAATTATTGCCTTTTTCTTTACAACATTCTCTTCTTCCGATACACGATATTGAGCAAAAAACTCCGCCTTATGTTCAAAAAACTCATTACAAGCCTTGCGAAAACGTTGCCAAACCTTCTCTGCCCTGTCCTTTTGTATGTATCCTACTTCTTTCCATTGCTTTTGAAGGTCTAAAAGTTCGGCTGTTGCTTTTTTCCAATCATTTCTCAAGATTATGGCTTCAGCTTTAACGCAAAGCTCTACCTTTTGATTGAAATGCTCTATCTGTTCCTCTTTCAATTTATCAAAAAATTCTTTCTTACGGGTAAAGAACACATCTGCCGAACCCTTAAAACGTGCCCATAAAGCATCTGAATCTTTCCTTGCCGTTGCACCTATTGACCGCCATAACTTCAATAACTCATTGACTTCAGTCGTAGAATCTGCCCAATCTTTCACCAAGTTAAAGTCTTTCTTTACTGCCTCTTCCATTCTTTCGCACAACTCGGTCTTAGCTTTTAGATTAAGCTCCATCTCTGCCAATTTCTGGTCATAGTACTCCTGTCTGCGAGCATTGATTTTCTCGGAGGCTGTTTTGAAACGCTCCCATATTTCATCGTGTTTGTCGCTTGGCACAGGTCCTATTTCTTTCCACTGCTGGTGGTAGTCCTGCAAGGTGCGGAACGACTTATTGATAGAATCTTCTATGATTAAAGACTCGACCTTTTCGCACAAGTCAATCTTCGCTTCAAGGTTTTTCTTCATATCTAAGTCCCGTAGTTCCTTGCTAATCTTCACCTTGTCATAAAACTTCTCAATTAAGAAATGGTAGTTCTCCCACAAAGCATTAACTTCCGTACGAGGTACTTGACCTATTGCCTTCCACTTGTCCTGTATGGCGTTAAATTCATCATATATTTCCTTCAAAGAACCATTAGAGTCAAGCAACTGACGCAATTCTTCCAAGATTGCCTGCTTGCCTGCAAAGTTGTCCAGCTTCGTTTTCTCCTGTTCTTCTAAATATTTATTTCGTTTTTCCTTATAAGACTCATAAACCTTGCGGAAATCCCCCTCAATCTTGTCTTCTTTTGCCTTAAAGTCAATGGCATTACCCCCTTGGGCAACAAAGGCTTCAAGAGCCGCTTTGTTTCTCTGCTCCGATAGGTTGTTAAACGCATTACGGATAAGAGCTGCTTTGGCTTTTAATTGTTCAAAATTGCCGGATTCATAGAGCGTTTTCATCTCTGATAACAACTCATCAGCAGTCATAACAGAGTATTTCTGCACTAACTGAGCAGCGTTTTCCTCTTCATGAGGCTCGTCTTCCACCACAACATCAAGAATTTTCTCTACATCTTGTGTCTGTTTTACTTCACTTTCAATGTTATTTACTTCAACATTGTCATTTTTTACCTCCTCAACCTGAGGATTTGTCAAGTCGTCCATATACTTAAATTTGTTAAAATGTCCAGCCATTTAAGGCTTTTGAAATAGTTTTTTAATAATTTCTTCTACCAAAACGGGCAAAAAAGAAAGTGCAAACGTAAAACTTTTTTTTGAATTAGCAAAATTATTTGTTGATTTTCGTAAAAATATATTACTATTAGCAATGTCTGATTTTCATAAAAGAAATTTTTGTACCTTTGCATTCTCAAACAAAAATACGACTATGACAAAGCAATATCAAAAAACATCATCACAAATTACAGATTTAATGCAACAAAATGCTATTAAAAATCGTTGCTTTTGCGTATTAAAAACCTGATGTTTTTTATAAATTTTATGATATGATATTGTAATAATGCAATATGTAAGATTATGGGGATAATATGATATTTTATCCCCTTTTTTTGCTTTTTGCCAAAATTAAAGTGGCGTTTCAGCGTCACGAAACGCCACTTTAGAAAATTGAAACGGCGTTTCGTTCTGACGAAGTGGTGTTTGGCGAAAATCAGTCTTTTTTTTGGAAAAATGAGGTGAAAAAAGGGCAAAATGAAGTGAAAAAAGGGTGTTTTTAACCTGTTTTTGGATGAAATTTATGCTAAAAATGGCTGTTTTTAATGAGTGTTTTGTGTAAATAAAGTAATAGAAAACATAATTATTACGTCAATTTTGACAGAAATATTGCCTAAATAAATAGCAGATTTATTACGTAGGTTATGCCAAAGGGAAGACCTCTTTTTCTAAAATATTCTAATGCGTTAGCCTATTAAGCAAACGAGATAGTAAATGCCTGCCGCAAGCACAGCACTAATTGGAATGGTTAAAATCCACGCCGTCATAAGTTTTTTAGTTACGCCCCAATGAACAGCAGACAGGCGTTTGGTTGCTCCAACTCCTATTATTGCTCCTGTTATTGTATGAGTTGTGCTAACGGGTATTTTGAGTATTTCGGTTAAATAAAGAGTCAATGCACCAGCCGTTTCTGCTACAAATCCCTCTAACGGGGTTACTTTTGTTATCCCTGAACCCATTGTTTTGATTATTCGCCACCCTCCGCTAATTGTTCCTAACGATATGACGGTGAAGCAGGATAGGGCTACCCAAGAAGGAATGTCAGCCGTAGATTGAACACCCATTCCAAGCCCAAGAGGATGTGCTGCTATCAAGGCAGCAGCAATAATACCCATAACCTTTTGTGAGTCGTTCAAACCGTGTCCTATGCTAAACATTGCCGATGAAAGCAACTGCAGATGCCTGAACCATTTTTCCGTCTTGCGAAAGTTGGCTTTTTTACAGATGTACATAACAGCTGTTGTGAAAACCAATGCTATCAACATACCAATCAGAGGAGCTAAGATGATAAAACTTGCAATCTTTATGACCACAGAAGCCTGTATGGAATGAATTCCTGCCGCTGCTATTGCCGCTCCTGCAAATCCTCCTATCAGAGTGTGGGATGAGGAAGAAGGAATACCTAACAACCATGTAACAAGATTCCATATAATCGCCGCAATAATGCCAGAAAGTATAATAGGTAGGGTTATGAATTGAGCATAAACCGTCTTGGAAACGGTATTTGCTATTCCGAATTCTCCGATTATGTATTTGGCAATGAAGAAAGCGACAAAGTTAAAGAACGCTGCCCAAATCACAGCCTGCAAAGGAGTAAGAACTTTCGTTGAGACGATAGTTGCTATTGAGTTTGCCGCATCGTGAAAGCCGTTGATAAAGTCAAAGATAAGAGCTAAGACAATGATTGCTATTAAGAGTGCCATAATTCTTTAAGCGTGTTTTACAATTATTGTCTTGAGTATCTTGGATACGTGTTCGGCACAATCGGTTGTCTTCTCCAATTCATACATTATATCTTTGAGTTTAATAATCTCAATGGGATTTGGTTCATCACGAAATATCTCAGTAATGAAATGAGCATAGACATCATCAGCAGCATTCTCCAAATCATGCAACGCCTCGCAACAATGGCTTATATGTTTGGGATTTTTCTTCAAAATGTTCAGCTGCCCTATTGCCTGATTGAGAAAGTCGGCACATTTGCATATCATATTAGACAATTCGGAAGCTTCTTTGGGCAACTCCTTTGGATTGTAAAGCACGATACGCTTTGCACAAGAGTTTATTGCGTCTATAATATCGTCAAGATTATTGGCTAAATCGTGAATATCCTCCCTGTCAAAAGGAGTGATGAAAGTAAGAGACAGCTCATTAAAAATCTTAATTGTAATCACGTCTCCATTCCTTTCTTCCTCTTTAATAAGGGTGTAATACGGCTCAACATCGCAACCCTGCGACTTCTTTTCAATACACTCCGCTAACAAATCAGAAGCCTTCACAACAACATCTGTAAGAGAGCTCAACAACGGGAAGAACTTAGGTTCTTTCGGCGTAAAACGACTAAAAAATGAATTATTCATAACTTAAATTAGTGTTTAATTTCAGTTTGCAAAGATAGTAATTTTTCAAACATACACATAGCTTTTGTAATTTTATCTAAACATTTTCTTAATTTTTCATTTCGTTTCAGTCTTTGGAACAATAAATATGAGGCAACACCATTATCTTAATTTGATTTTCGTAAATAAATTTGCTGCAATCAAGAACTGCATCTTTACCCGCCGTTTGAGATTGAATAAGACACCATATTATCCCTTTTTTTTCATACTTTTTCCAAAATGAAGCCCTGTCTCATTTTCCTAAAGCGGCGTTTCGTGACGCTAAAGTGGCGTTTCAGCGTCACGAAACGCCGCGTTAGAAAATTTAGGTGGCATTTGGTAAAAATGAAAT
>JAISLH010000071.1 GCA_031260565.1 Bacteroidales bacterium | reverse complement strand
ATTGCAATAACGCAATATATCACTTTATGGGGATAATATAGTATTTTATCCCCTTTTTCGTGCTTTTTGCCAAAATTAAAGTGGCGTTTCAGCGTCACGAAACGCCACTTTAGAAAATTAAAACGGCGTTTCGTTATGACGAAGTGGCGTTTTGGAAAAATCATTATTTTTTTGGCAAAAATGAGATTGAATTCTACCAAAATGAAGTGAAAAAAGAGCGTTTTTAATCTGTTTTTTGACAAAATTTATGCTAAAAACGGCTGTTTTTAGCGAGTGTTTTAGATAAATAAATGATTGATTTTTGACAAATAAAACTTGATTTTTGTAAGATTTTTGACCCAATAAATATTATTTTGCCTTGTTTATAAATTCGTAAGGATTATGTCTCAAAAGCCAAGTGGAATAAAGCGAAGGTGATGTTAAAGTATATTTTTTTGCAACAAAAGTTTGTTAGTTCAGAAAAAAGTATTACTTTTGCAACCTCTTAAAACGAGAAATTGGTTTGAGGAGATAATGTCTTGGTAGCTCAGCTGGTAGAGCAATTGACTCTTAATCAATGGGTCCGGGGTTCGAGTCCCCGCCAGGACACAACGCAGGAACGCACGCCACTTTAGCTCAGTTGGTAGAGCAACGCATTCGTAATGCGTAGGTCTGCGGTTCGAGTCCGCAAAGTGGCTCACAATTTCACCAAAATCACAAGCAATGGACATTAAAGAAGATATTAAGTCGCTGGCTCATAGTTATTTTGATTATGTTGTGCAACTTCGCCGTTTTCTTCATCAACATCCCGAACTTTCAAAGCAGGAAACACACACATCAGACTTCATTTGCAAAGAATTAGACAAATTTCAAGGCGTTTCTTACAAGAGAAATATTGCCGGTTATGGCATTTGTGGCTTTGTAAGTGGCAAAACTGATAACGGAAAATGCGTTGCCTTGCGAGCAGATATGGACGCATTGCCCATTTGTGAGACGACAAGCTCGCCTTTTAAGTCCCAAAATGATGGCGTTATGCATGCCTGCGGACACGATGTTCATATTGCTACTTTGCTCGGTGCTATCCGCATTCTGAGTGAGTTAAGAGACAGGTTTGAGGGGAGAGTTATGTTTATTTTTCAGCCTTCGGAAGAGGAATATCCGGGAGGTGCTATTGAGATGATAAAGGCTGGCATTTTCGCAACCACAAAGCCTTCCGCTATATTTTCCTTTCACACCACGCCTGAAATGGACTGCGGCAAGATAGGCTTGAAAGCGGGTAATTATATGGCTTCAACGGATGAATTTTATATAATCATAAAGGGCAGAGGCGGACATGGAGCAATGCCAAACCTGAACATAGACCCGATAATTGTTGCGTCCCACATCGTAATAGCCTTACAGACAATAGTCAGTCGCAATGCCGACCCAAGCCTGCCAACAACCATAACCATAGGGAACTTCATTACCGAAGGCGGACGGACAAACGTTACCCCGTCTGTGGTGAAGTTGGAAGGGATAATACGCACTTTTGATGATGATTGGCGTCAGGAGGCTCATAAGTTAATAAAACGGATAAGTGAAGATACGGCAGCGGCTTTTGGTGCTGAGGCAGACGTGTTTATAGACAATGGTTATCCTGCCCTTTTCAACGATGAGCAGCTTACAGCAACGACTAAGGCTTTGGCAGTGGAGTTTCTTGGAACGGACAATGTCTTAGACCTCAACGTACGTATGACTGCTGAAGATTTTGCTTACTTTGCAAAGGAGATACCTGCCTGTTATTTCCGTCTTGGCACGAGGAAAGGCAACGAACCGATAACCAACCTGCATAGTTCTGACTTTGACGTAGATGAACGCTCAATGGAATATGGTATGGGCTTGGAAGCGTTTCTGGCAATAGACGCATTGCAATAAGATTTTTCTACATTACTTTCTTAGTTATTAGTTTTTTTCTAACAATTTTTGCAGTATTAAAAAAAATCGTATATTTGCACCCTCAAATATTCAATAATTAAATAACAAAGAACACAATGAAAAGAGTAATATTTTTTATGGTGGCTCTATGCAGCCTTGCCTTTAATGCAAAGGCTTATCAATTTTCCGCTGTTAATGATGACGGAACGACAATTTATTACAACATCACATCTGCAACTGCTCCGATGACTGTTGAGGTAACGCACAACGGTAGCAATAGTTATAGTGGAAGTGTTGCAATTCCTTCTTCTGTGGATTACAATGGAAATACTTATTCTGTAACGTCAATTGGATATATTGCTTTTGGTTCTTGTAGTGGATTAACGTCAGTAACTATTCCTAATTCTGTAACGTCAATAGGAAGTTGTGCTTTTCAAAGTTGTAGCGGTTTAACATCAGTAACTATTCCTAATTCGGTAACGTCAATAGTAGAGTATGCTTTTCAAAGTTGTAGTGGTTTAACGTCAGTAACTATTGGTAATTCTGTAACGGAAATTGGAGATGGGGCTTTTCGTTTTTGCGAGGGTTTAACATCAGTAACTATTCCTAATTCTGTAACGTCAATTGGAAGTTATGCTTTTTTTTATTGTACTGGTTTAACGTCAGTAACTATTGGTAATTCTGTAACGTCAATTGGAAGTTATGCTTTTCATTATTGTGCTGGTTTAACGTTAGTCACTATTCCTAATTCTGTGACGTCAATTGGAAGTCAGGCTTTTCAAAATTGTAGTGGTTTAACGTCAGTAACTATTCCTAATTCTGTAACGTCAATTGGAGATTTTGCTTTTGGTGATTGTAGTGGTTTAACGTCAGTAACTATTGGTAATTCTGTAACGTCAATTGGAGAGTGTGCTTTTAATGAATGTACTGGTTTAACGTCAGTAACTTGCAATGCTATTACGCCACCAACTATAAATTCTTATACTTTTTACAACATAGGTGCTAATCCTGTTTTCTATGTTCCTTGTAGTAGTCAAGCGGCTTATCTGGCTGCTCAGTATTGGAGTGTGTTGAATTATGGGGAATGTGTAGGCTTAAATGATATTGATGGTGTGGCAGAGGTTAGCATTTATCCAAATCCGGTAAAAGATGTATTGAATATTGATTGCGTTGATAAGGTTGAAAGCGTTGAAGTCTTTAATCTTTTGGGGCAAAAAGTTTATGCAGGGATTAAGACAACGATAGATGTTAGCAACTTTACAAAAGGGAACTATGTTGTGAAGGTTTATACTGACAAAGGCGTAATGACAAAGAAATTTGTAGTGGAATAATTGAATGACTTGATAAAAGAGAGAAGCCTGATAACTGATGTTGTCGGGCTTCTTTATTTGCTATTGGCAATAAAATTTATCCATTTGCCAACATGCAGGGTTAATGCCAATGTAATCGGCAATACGTTGATAGGAATTTTGGTTGCGGATAATATGTTCGTGGTAATTGCGCTGCCATAATTTTGTTGGTAAATCAATTTGTCTCGTTGTTTGGTATTTGAAATAACCAATTATATTTCCCAATGCTATGTGTGGGTGTGATATTGTAGGGGCAGGGTTTGCCTGCCCATCGTGATTTATGCGGTCATTATTATTAGGGCAGGCAGACCCTGCCCCTACAGGTGTTGCGTTGTTATTGTCGTATTTGATTTGAATTATTCCGTGCAAATGGTTGGGCATAATAATGTATTCGTGCAGAATTACACTGGGAAAATGATTGGGGATTTCCAACCAACATTGATTAACATTTTGCCCATATTCATTCAAAATCATTTGTCTGTTTAGGATTTTGCCAAATAGACATTCTCGGTTTTGTGTGCATATTGTTATGAAATACCAACCCTCTAAGGAATAATCATAATCTTTTAATCTTATGCTATGGCGGTGGTGTATGTCTGGGTTAAAAATCAATTTGTTTTCTTTTTGCTGTGAAATATCTTTACTCTCTGCCGCCAATATACCTGTCCCACTTGGCAATAACAGCCTGCATATCGGCAGGAAGGTCGGAGGTGAAGAAGACTTTTTCAAATGTAGTGGGATGAATGAAGCCGAGAGTGGTGGCATGTAAGGCTTGTCTGGGAATTAGTTGAAAGCAGTTGAGAATGAATTGGCGGTATTTGCTGGTGGCAACGCCTTTGAGAATTTGGTCTCCGCCGTAGGTAGTGTCATTGAAAAGAGGATGCCCTATATGTTTGAAGTGTATGCGGATTTGATGTGTGCGACCAGTCTCAAGTTTGCACTCAACAAGCGTAACATAGCCGTAACGTTTCAGTACTTTCCAGTGGGTAACGGCATATTTTCCCTTATCACCATCACTAAAAACCGCCATAATCTTTCTATCCTTCGTGTTGCGACCAACATTTCCCTCAATAGTCCCTTCATCTTCCACCAAATCACCCCATACCAACGCTGTATAAGTTCTATCACATAGATGTTCCGCAAACTGTTGAGCAAGGAAAAACTGAGCTGGTTCATTCTTAGTAACAACCAGCAAGCCTGTCGTATCTTTGTCTATCCTATGCACAAGCAGGGGCATATCAGAATTACCTTCGGGTATATCACTCTGCTGAAAATGAAACCTCAACGCATTCAACAACGTCCCATCCCAATTACCATACGCAGGATGTACAACCATATCCGCCGACTTATTTACAATCAACACATCATTATCTTCATAAACTATATCTAGCGGAATATCCTGTGCAATGATTTGTTTATCGGATGGAGGCATAGGTAAAAAAATCTGTATTAAATCATTTGGCTTTATCTTGTAATTAGACGTCTCCGTATTGTCATTAACCTTTACCAAGTCAGATTTAACAGCCTGCTGTATTTTGTTTCGTGTGGCGTTTTCAATATGTGTTGAGAGAAACTTATCAAGTCTCATTTGGCTCTGACCCTTATCAACTACTATCCTGTAATTCTCAAACAACTCTTCCGCCGTATCATCTAACAGTATATTCTCATTATCCATCTCATCATTCTGCTTCATCATTATCTCCCATTTTTATTTTACGAATGCAAAGGTATGAAAAAATATTCAATAAAGGCATATAATAGGAACAAAACGCCTGATTGCTGTAATAAAACGCCGTTTCGTTAAATTAAAACAAAGGAATAATTTTCTATCTCTTGACTTTAAGAAAATGAAACAAAGTTTGGTTAAAATTGGCTTTTGAAGCAATATTACCTTATCTCACGACAGGTTGATGATTGTGGAGTAAAATTTAAGAAGTTGTTCTTCCTGTGTCGCCCAGTTGTATTCACGCTCAACGGCTTGACGACCATTTTTACCCATATTGTTAGCCATTTCTGGGTTGGAAAGAAGATTATTGATAGCCGCAGATAAAGATTTAACATCGGTTGGATTAACACAAAGCCCGCAGTTATATTTTTCAACTATGTCTTTCCACAATTCAAAGTCTGTGCAGATAAAGGGCAGTTCAGCTTCCATATATTCAAATAGTTTTGTGTTTCCCATAGAGCCTATTTTACCCCCTACGTTGCGATTGTAGTTCAAAATGGCAAGTCCTATGTCAGACTTAGCCATGATAGCTTCAACTTCAGACTTGGTCAATGTCCCAAGATAATCAACTTTATTCCAATTAGCGTGTGCTTTTAATATTTGAAGGTAGTCTTCATAGGCTGTGCCGCACAATGTATAACGTACGTCTGGGCAATAGGTTAGTGCGTCTAAGATAATGTTATGTTGCCATTGGTTGGTTATCCCTCCGGCGAAGATTAAGTTACGACTGCATTGTCCATTCTCCCCTTTCGGCTCTGCATTAGACTTTACGATTGGGTAGTTGGTAACCATAATAGTATTTGGATTCAGCTTCTTTAAGCGATTACAAATGTGGGGTGTAACTGATATAACGCCGTCTATTCTTTTCAATACATAGGATTGGTATGTGGTGGCAATGAAACTGACGAAGGGCTTTATGATTGTGGGGATATAGTTTTTCTCTTTGATGTTGGCATAAATATCTTCGTGGCTGTCAAAGATGATGCGTTTGTTATGTCGTTTGAGTCGTAGGCAACAAGATAGGAGTTCGGGGTCATGCAAGTGATATATGTCGCAGTTTAGGGCAAGTGCTTTGGAGTAGGCTTTAGATGATGAATAAAGCAATCTGCTCCAGCGGTTATTAAATTTACCTATGTCGTATATAGATATGCCCTGTACATTACTGTCTCCCTTTCCGTCAGCCACAATTAGACTTACTTGGTAACCCTCTTTGGCTAAGGAGCAACACTCTTTGGCAAATATGCGTATATCTTCACGGCGATGAACAGTCGTTATGTGTGCTACTTTTATCATTTTCTATCTCTTGATTCTAATTTTCTATCTCTTGATTCTAATTTTCTATCTCTTGATTCTAATAAATTATGGTTTTGTTTTAGCAATTTGACTATTGGTAGCACTACCAAATTCTTTGTTAAATATGCCGTAAAACTTCTTGCGGTTGGCTTCTTTAGAGCCTTGTTCTATCATCAGGTTGTTATTTGCAGTCAGTAATTGGGTATAATCCAACTGCAAGGCTCGCTCCATAAAGTTGCTGTCTAAATCTTCAACTATAATTCCTGTCTTTCCGTCCTCTATCCACTGCCTCATTGTAGGTAAATTGGACACTATGGGTATGCAGCCTGCTGCCATAGCTTCCATCAATGAAATTGGCGTGCAGTCTGATTGCGGTATGGACACCCAAAGACGAGATATTTCATAGAAATGATTATTTGCCTGCCTGTCAAGCCACCCTACAAACGATACAGCTGATTTTATCCCCAATTCATCTGCTAATACGGCTAAGGTTTCTTCATCTCCGCTTGCCGCAACAACAAGTCTCCAATCACTATGATACTTGTAGAATTTGGCGAAGGCTCTTATGATATGTGGAATTTGATACAGGGGCTTGTGAAGGCGATTAGAATAGACAATGTTTTGCTTTTCTTGTGGTGCAATGTCATTATCAAAGCCGAGATTGGCAACTACAACTTCTAATGGCTTATTTGCCAACTGCTGCATTTGCTGTGCAACGTGTAATGCTCCTGTGTTATGGTATTTAGCCTTATTGAGGACATATTTGATAAGAAACTTATGAAAAAATCCTTTATGTTGATTGAGTAAAATATCACTTCCCATTGCTGTAACCAAAGTTGGGATATGTTTTTTGTTACTTAACAGCGTTAGAAAGGCTGCAGTATCTACTTGATAACAGGCAATGAAGTCAGGTTTATAATCTTTAAGCAGACGCCTTATTGAAATATATGAGTGAAGTATCTTTATGGGGTTGTGAAATGAAAAATCAACAACACATTTCTTTATATTGCTATGGTTTTTGTCCTCATAATCAGTGAGCAACATAATATCAGAAAAATAATCTCCAACAAGGTTAATGAAGTTGTAGGTATGAATAGAGCGACCACCACCTACTACGAGTAATTTCTTTGATTTGCCGCTCATAATGCAGTTTTTTTGTCTAATGCCTCAAAGCGGCTGTTGTTGCTTTTGAAAGTCTTAACGAGGCTCTTAATGTTGGACACTATTGCCTCTTCCTCCTGCTGAATCGTTACGCCATTTTGCAGCAATTCAACAAGATTAGCCATTGAGCTTTCTACCTCCTGCTCATCTGTTACTTCGGTCTTTGCTATGAAAATTTTCTTATGATAGGTTGGCAGAGTGTTTTCTTTGTCTGTTAGCAACTGCTCATAAAGTTTTTCTCCTTCACGCAAGCCTGTATAAACAATATTTTCTCCTTCTTTAACCTCTATGTCAGATAATTTAAGCATTCGCTCCGCCAAAGTCCTTATCTTCACCGGCTCTCCCATATCAAACAAAAATATCTCTCCACCCTGCCCCATTGTAGCAGCCTCCAACACTAAGCGACTCGCCTCAGGTATGGTCATAAAATAACGGGTTATTTCTGGATGAGTAACCGTCAATGGCACTCTATCCTTTATCTGCTGACGAAATCGAACAATAACCGAACCATTAGAGCCTAAGACGTTACCAAAGCGTGTAGTGATGAATTTAGTCTTGCCCTGCCCATTAAGATGTTGGATATAAACCTCTGCATATCGCTTGGTAGCCCCCATTACATTAGTAGGATTGACTGCCTTATCGGTTGAAATCATTACAAACTTCTCAACATCATATTTAATCGCTAAGTCGGCAAGGTTCTTTGTGCCTATGATGTTCGTTGTAGCTGCCTCATAAGGAGACGTCTCCATCATCGGAACGTGTTTATAAGCCGCAGCGTGAAAAATAATCTGAGGACGATATTTATCTATTATTTTTTCTAAATGAGCTTTGTCGGTAACGCTGGCAATGATAATGTGTTTGGATAGCTCGTTATGACTATCATTCAGTTCATTCTCTATATCATACAAAGGCGTCTCTGCTTGGTCTAAAAGTATTATCGTTGGATTATACCCTGTCAGTTGCCGTACTATTTCGCTACCTATACTGCCAGCAGCACCAGTTACCAATATTCGCTTGCCACCTAATTCCTTTTCTATCAGTGGCTGATTTGGCTTTATTTCCTTTCTGCCTAAAAGTTCCTCTATCTGTATTTCTTTTATCTGATTTTCTTGCAGACGTCCCTCACTCCACGTACGTATATGAGGCACGGTAAGTACCTTGACTTTATTATTATGGCATAGTTCAAAGACTTCATTCTTTCGCTGTAAAGATAGACGATTGGTAGCAATGATTACACTGTCTATATCTTTATATCGCAGCAGATATTCCAATTTATCCGCTCCATAAATCCTGCAACCCATAATAGTCTTCCCTACCAAATTTACATCATCATCAACAAATCCCTTAATATAATACTTCCTGCTTGCAGACCTCAATGTATTAGCTGTTGCTGTGCCTGTTCTACCTGCTCCGAATATAATAACCTGTGTATTGAGTTCTGTATTTATACCCGATTTATAAGCCTTCTCAAACAGCCAACGAACAAACATACGGAACAAAATCAACAAAATATATGTTACAAAAAAGTTAATGAAAACTAATTGCTTTGGAAAGAAATCTGTGTTTAAGTCTGAAAAGAACTGTTTATAGCCTGCATTGATAAGTAACAGTACAACGTCAGCGGCAAGCAGAGCAAACATAATCCTTATCATATCCGAGAAAGTAGAGTACCTTATAACGCTTCTATGTACCCGCAAAATTCCAAGCACAGAGCACGTAACAACAATAGTCAATAAAATAAATCTAATAGAATAATTGTCAAAAGGGAAGTGAAACCAGCTCTCTTTGATATTGATAATTGTGCCACTGACAAAGATAGCAACAATGACAAGCACAGCATCTATCAAAGCAATAAGCCAAGCAGAAATGTATCTCTCTGACATTAGCCTGTCTATAATCCGAAGCATTTTATGATATAGTTTGTCCATATTTTTAAGCTATTATTCAGCTCACAAAAGTACTCTTTTTTTATTAAACGCTATCTACACTCATAAATTTTGAGCCGAATAAAAACAAAAACAGCCCGCTCAACTAACTTAACGGGCTTCTTATGCTTTCACAAAGTTTAATTGTTCATTTTCCTTACAATGAGTTTGAAATTTATAGGGTAATAATACGTATCCGATGTTGCCGTATCCTGAATCCACCTGCGACAAAATTTTCCGAACCTGCGACAAATATTTTTGAACCTGCGACAAAACTTTTTGAACCTGCGACAAACTTTTTTGAACCTGCGACAAAACTTTTTGAACCTGCGACAAAACTTTTTGAACCTGCGACAAATATTTTTGAACCTGCGACAAACTTTTTTGAACCTGCGACAAATTTTTTTGAACCTGCGACAAATATTTCCGAACCTGCGGAAAAATGATTATAACCTCTTTAAAAATTATTTTATGTGGAATAAAAATCAGTATTTGGAGTTGAAAATCTTTCGGCAGGTCGCCAAAATGTATTAAGAGAGGTGGCAAATATACAACTTTGTTTGATACTGGTAAAATTTTTAGAAAAAAAACTAAGGGTAATAGCCCAATTATGCTAAAAATAAATGATTTTTCTTTCGATTATCTGCAATGGCTCGTCTTCTTCAACGGATATTATTACTTTTCTAATCCAGTTTCCGTTGGTATCAAAATCATACAAGTAACGAGTATGGCTAATTTTTGTCCCTGTGGCGTTGTATAATGCCTCTTCATTTACATTGTCTGTGCTATCATATTCATACAACCAAGTATAGAGAGGGTTGCCACTGTGGTCATACATCATCGTTTGAATAACATAATCGTTATTGTTGTAAGTGTTGATGAACTTTGAAGCCATTGCTCCATTATCGTCAAGGTTTATTATCGTATCTTTAAGCCCTGCCGCATTGTAATGGTTTTGTATGCTGTTGTCATTAGTAACCCTATAGCCGTTTGTGTCATAAGAAGTCGTTGTTTGGGTAGAAAATTCACCTCTTTCTGCAGCTTGAGAAGAGCCAAACGCTCCATAATAACTATCCTGCGTACTTTTAACCTTACCCTTCAAACCATCGTGAAACCAATCGTTCTTTTTAATGCTTTCCTGAGTAGCAGTATCATTCTTGGAGCAGCCATAGCACAAAGCCAAGCCAAACAAGGCTACAATTAAAACTCTCTTTTTCATTTCTCAAATATCCTTATAGTTTTCGTTTTCTCTATCGTATCAACACGTATCAGTTTTTCCTTTATTAGCAGCTGCAATACCTCATTTTGGTCTATTGGCGTGGTGTTCTTTTTTGCAAGATGCAGGTTGTAGAAACGATAACTTTCAGGATATATTTCTATTTTATAGTCTGAGTTTATTAGTGTTAATTTGGCTACATCAGTCAGAAGACTACGGTTTATTGCAATAGAGTCATTAACAACAATCGTTGGAGTTGAAGTTTTGTTTGTAAAACCTGACACTTGCGTTAATTCCCCATTAAAAGTATCTCCTTCCAAGTGCTTCGGAGCTTCAAAGGCAAAGGTAAAACCACCTAATGTTATCAGCGTAAAGTTATATAAAATATGTAAGGCAAAACAATAAGCGAAGTTAAGTTTCAATCCAATCCAACACAACAGCAAACCCATTCCAAGATATACAGGAAACGCCATCAGATAATGCTGTATATCCAAATTACCTCTATGAGCTAGGGCAAAGCAAAGGGAAGTTATCACTATATAAACATAAGTACGTGCCACAGGTCTTTGTTCCATTGCAAAGAGATTAAAAGCCAGCAGAGCCGCAATAGGTATGACCCAAAAGATATTTAAGGTCAGAGCCATATAACCAGAAATAAGCACTAAGGAAAGGTATTTTGCCCACTTCTTATCTATAATCCACGACCTGAAAGAAAGTTCCTCCATCACAGGAGCAAATATGACCACCATAAGGAAAAACATCCAGCCTGACAAGTTTGAAACTTGATCCATAATAGCGTTATCCTGCATCTCGGCAGGCAAATCTATTACCGTATTAACAACAATCCCTGTTGCCAACAGCAGCAATGCTATAAGTAATAACCATTTTAGTTTTTTCCTGTCCATATTCAACTTTTGTTACGCTTAGGCGTTATTAGCAGCGGCTTTTATGAACGAAATAAACAAAGGATGTGGCTTTTCAACCCTACTTTTGTATTCAGGATGAAACTGGACGCCCATAAAATAAGGATGTGATGCTATTTCTACAGCTTCAACAAGGTTTGACTCTGGGTTAATGCCGCTTGCCACCATTCCATTATCAGTAAAGGACTGAAGATAGTCGCTGTTAAATTCGTAACGATGGCGGTGTCTCTCACTTATGTTTTCGGTTTGATAAGCGGCAAAGAGTTTTGTGCCTTGTTTAACTACGCAAGGATAAGCCCCAAGTCGCATAGTGCCTCCCATATTCTTAATTTTCTTCTGTTGCTCCATCATATCAATGACCGGATATGGCGTATCTGTATCCATTTCGGTCGTGTTAGCGTCCTGCCAACCCAAAACAT
The DNA here is from genome assembly GCA_031260565.1 of Bacteroidales bacterium. Taxonomy (GTDB): domain Bacteria; phylum Bacteroidota; class Bacteroidia; order Bacteroidales; family P3; genus JAISGN01. Next base: position 6,809 of record JAISLH010000071.1, on the reverse strand, counting down.
TACGGGCAAACTCTATAACAGCACACTGCATTCCAAGACAGATACCAAAGAAAGGTACATTGTGCTCACGTGCATACTGAACCGCCTTTATCTTTCCTTCAATTCCTCTTTGCCCAAAGCCCGGAGCTACTAATATCCCATTAACATCGGAAAAGATTGCATTCATATCTACGTTTTGCTCCAACTTTTCAGCCTGTACCCACTTGATTTTAACCTTGCATTGAAGCGTTGCACCTGCGTGAATAAAGGATTCGCAAATTGATTTATAAGCATCATGCAGCTCAACATATTTTCCCACCAATGCAATAGTTACTTCCTGCAAAGGGTTATGAAGTTTATAAAGAAAGTCCTCCCATTGTGTTAAATCAGGTTCTCGTTTTGGGTCAATATTCAATTTCTTTAACACCTGCACATCAAGCCTTTCCTTCAACATATTTAAAGGAACTTCGTAGATACTTGGAGCATCAATAGACTCAACCACGCAATCCTTTGTGATGTTACAAAACAATGAAATCTTCCCTTTAATGCTCTCGGTTATAGGATGCTCTGTTCGGCAAACTATTATGTCAGGTTGAACTCCCTGTTGCAACATTGCTTTGACCGAATGCTGTGTTGGTTTAGTTTTTAACTCGCCAGCAGCACTCAGATATGGTATGTAAGTCAAATGAATGACCACTGCCTTAGAGCCAAGTTCCCATTTCATCTGCCGTATGCTCTCTATGAATGGCAGGGATTCTATGTCGCCGACCGTTCCACCTATTTCAGTGATAACAAAGTCATACTCATCGGTGTTGCCAAGTATTTGAATTCTGCGTTTTATTTCATCAGTGATATGAGGTATGACTTGAACGGTATCTCCCAAATAATCACCTCTGCGTTCTTGATTTATAACCGATTGATATATGCGTCCGGTAGTAACGTTGTTTGACTGAGAGGTAAAGACATTTGTAAAACGTTCGTAGTGCCCCAAGTCCAAATCAGTTTCCGCTCCGTCCTCTGTAACATAGCACTCTCCATGCTCGTAAGGGTTCAATGTACCGGGGTCAATGTTTATATAAGGGTCTAATTTCTGAATAGTAACCGTATATCCTCTTGCCTTCAAAAGCACAGCTAATGAGGAAGATATAATACCTTTTCCCAATGACGAAGTAACTCCGCCGGTAACAAAAATATAATGTGTTTTGGTCATAAAAAAGTCTGATTTTAGTTTTGTTTTTATCAAATTTACGACTGCAAAAGTAATAAATTTTCCATTTGCTTGCAGCAACCACTGAAAAAATCCACTCTTTACCTCATTTTATCTTCATTTTACTAAATTATTATGATTTTATTTAATATTGGGCAGGCAGACCCTGCCCCTACAGGTCTTTGTTTTAAATTTCTATCAAATGTTGGTCGGCACATCGTAGGGGCAGGGTTCGCCTGCCCATTTGCCTGCCCAACGTGATTATTATTAGGGCGGGCAGACCCCGCCCCTACAGGTCTTTGTTTCATTTTTCTATCTCTTGATAATAGAAATTTATTACTTGATAATGGTTTCAGTGAATAATTAACACTATTATATATATTACTGACACCAAATTTCCCATACACTGCATACGACATAGAGAGTGTCAAACTCTCTATGTTGTATGTGGTGTGCCATACTGCCATTTGTATAGGGTTTGGCAGGTTGGCAGACTTATTTTTGTTCATTTTCTTTCCCTCCTTTCAGTTCGTTGTAAGTTCTTAGTCGTCTAAGTGCCGTAGATTTCTTAAGTTCTACCGACTGGGCAGGAGAATAGCAGGCAAATTAAAAGGCTGACGAGAACTGTCGCAAAAAGCGTAAATCGTTCTCAAAATAAAGTCGCAGGTCTTTCACGTCATACTTCAACATAGCAATACGCTCAATGCCCATACCAAAAGCAAATCCGCTATAAACCTTGCTGTCTATGCCTGACGCATCCAAAACATTAGGGTCAATCATACCACAACCCATTATCTCTAACCAGCCTGTGCCTTTACAGATATTGCAGCCCTTGCCGCCACAAAGGTTACAGGACACATCCATCTCTGCAGAAGGCTCGGTGAAAGGGAAGTATGACGGGCGTAAGCGTATCTCTGTCTGCTCTCCAAACATCTCTTTGGCAAAATAAAGTAAGCTTTGCTTCAAGTCTGCGAAAGATACGTTTTTGTCAATATACAAGCCTTCTATTTGATGAAAAATACAATGAGCCCGAGCTGATATAGCTTCATTACGAAAGACTCTTCCCGGTGCAATAATTCTTATAGGAGGCTGCTGTTTTTCCATAGTACGAACCTGAACAGAAGAAGTATGAGTGCGGAGAACGGCATGATTATTATCCGAACGCTCTTCTACAAAAAACGTATCCTGCATATCTCTTGCCGGATGTTCGGGCGGAAAGTTTAACGCAGAAAAGACGTGCCAATCATCTTCTATTTCCGGTCCTTCTGCAACGACATAGCCAATACGAGAGAAAATGTTGATAATTTCATTTCTCACAATGGATAACGGATGCCTTGAGCCAAGTGATTGCAGATTGGAAGGCTTTGTCAAATCCTCTTTATCGGTAGAGGCGTGCTGTGTATTATCAAGGTTTTCTTTCAGTAAGACTATCTTCTGCTCAACACTTGATTTGAACTTATTAAGCAAAGCCCCCATTTCTTTTTTATCTTCATTAGGTACTTGCTTAAATTGAGCGAACAAATCATTAAATAGCCCTTTCTTTCCCAAATATTTTATTCTTAACTGCTCAACTTCTTCATTACTGACAGCGGTTACAGCTTCTAAGACTGCCAACTCTTTTTCTATTATTTCTCTCATCTGTTTTTATTCTTCTACAAGTTTTATCGTCATCTTCACATCTTGCAACGGACGGTCATAGCGGTCTTTTTGCACTGCGGCAATCTTGTCAATAACGTCCAATCCCTCTATCACTTGACCAAAGACCGTGTATTGGTAATCAAGGAAAGGTATCCCGCCAACACTCATATAGGTATCTCTTTGCAGTCCATTAAAGGCTTTACCCATCCTTCTCTCAAAGTCATTCAACTCTTCATAGCTATACACCTTACCTTGTGCAATATAAAACTGAGAGCCAGACGATGCTTTTTGAGGATTGATGTCATCACCCGTACGAGCCGCCGCCAAAGCACCCTTTGCGTGAATAAGATTGGTTTTAAACTCAGCAGGGATGGTATAATCAGGACCACCATTGCCCAACATCTGACCTGCCTTTGCTGTTTTGGAGTCAGGGTCTCCGCCTTGAATCATAAAACTATTGATGACACGATGAAAAAGTGTGCCATCATAATAGCCTTCTTTCGCTAATTTGATGAAATTATCACGATGTAAAGGTGTCTCATTGTAGAGAATTGCCTTCATATCTCCATAATCCGTACTAATAATTACCATAGTTTGTTTCTCCTTTGTTTCTGTCTTCTTACTTTCTGACACTGTGTCAGTTTCAGTTGTTTTTGTTGAGTTGCAAGAAAGAAAAAATGCACTCAAAACAATAAAAAATCTTAAAAAGTTTCGTTTCATTGAAAATAATTTTATAAGTTTGCAATCTGAAATTATCAATTTTTGGAAGTGCAAAAGTAAAAAAAAACTGTTTATGAAAAGAAATATTGTAAGATTTTTTTCAATGGTGATGTTTCTCGCCTTCGTTGCAACTACGTTTTCTTGTGCGGAAGATACAGAATGCAGGCTGAAAGTTATCGTAAAAGATGTAACCAATCAATCACATCGTATCTCAAACGCAACAATTCACATTGGCAAAGAGTCTGGCAGTGTGAAGCAAGACGGTGTTTCAGATGCCAATGGGGAAGCCTTTTTCACATTTGATATGGAGGCTATAATGGACATCAACGTTGAGTATATCATCAGGGATACCACTGGAGCAGTAGTAGTAAATAGGATTGGCAAATCAACTGTTCGCCTCGTTGCAGGTGAATTGGTGGAGAAAGACGTCTTATTGCAGCAATAGAAGAAGACCAATCAAGCAACGCTTTGCTGTCATTAAGTTAATTTTTATGTGATAGCGGGTTTGTTGCACTTGTGCGGATAAAAAGAAAGGGCATACAAAATAAATTGTATGCCCTTTTGTTTTGAAGCCATTGAAGATTAAGCTACCTCGAAAGCCTCTTTTCCTAAACCGCAAAGAGGGCAGCACCAATCATCTGGTAAATCTTCAAACTTCGTTCCCGGAGCGATACCATTTGCAGGGTCGCCGACAGCAGGGTTATAGATGTAACCGCAAGCTGTACATTCATAAGATTTGTCCATTGTTTTAAGTTTTTTTAGTTAAACATTTCGGCATTGTTTGCAAAAACAACCGCCATTATCAGTTGCAAAGATACAACAATTATTCTTATTCTACACAAACATCAACACTTTTTTTTTAATTGTTTTTCTAAAAGTTTTGGCAGTATCAAAAAAAGTAGTATATTTGCAGCGTTAAATCTTTATGAAAATGAAGGCAAATATTAACATAATCACTGAAAACAACATCAAAAATAATTTGGATATGTCGTCTAAAAGGGTAGATTTTTCCGTAAAATCCATGTACTTTAACTTAAAATACATGTACTCCAGCTTAAAGTACATGTACTCCAACTCACAGTACATGTACTCCAACTTAAAGTACATGTATTCTAATTTAAATTCATATAATTTTTAATTAAAAACAGTTAATATTATGGCTAATCACGATTGGATTAAATTAAAAGAAGCGGATTTGTTGCTGCAAGCAGGAGCGAATGAGAAGTATTTTATTTCGCTTGGTTCTCAGTTCTCGCCGACTGAGTTGCAACGTTTTAAAGCAGCTGTAACGGCATTTAGGACGGCATTCGCAAAAACGTCTGACAAGGCGACATCAACAAGGGCTGATGTGGCGGCTAAAAACGATGCGAAAAAGGCGTTAATCGCTATAATGCGAGAGTTTTACAAGAAGTATGTCATCGGTAATACGACCATGACAAACGAGCAACGGGAAACGTATGAATATCCCGTTTATGACACAGAGCCAACGCCCGTGCCAGTGCCAAGAACCGCTCCAAATATAAAAATAGACTTCGCTCAGAGCAGTTCTCATTTGGTATATTTTGGAAAATTTAATACGGAGGGAAAAATTACGCGTGGCTTGCCAAAAGGTGCTCATGGTGTGGAGATTAGAAGGTTTGTTGTTAAGGGCGAACCGCCGCAAACTACCCCAGACCCTGAAGATATGGAGGTGGTGGGGCTCGCAACCAAAAGCCCGAAAGAGGTGCGTTACAACAAGAACGCTAAGGACACAAAGGTTTATTATGCAGTGCGTTACTTCAATGACAGAGGCGAATATAGTTTGTGGTCGGATGTGGTGTTGGCTATTGTGAATTAAATTAGAAATTTTAATGTTTAACTTAATACTTATAAAGAAATGAAAAGAGTATGTTTTTTTGCGGTGGCTCTATGCTGCCTCGCCTTTAACGCAAAGGCTTATCAATTTTCCGCTGTTAATGATGACGGAACTACAATTTATTACAACATCACATCAGCAACTGCTCCGAGGACAGTAGCGGTAACTACCGGAGGTTACAGTTACAATCGTTATACTGGAAGTATTGTGATTCCTTCTTCTGTGGCTTATAATGGGAATACTTATTCTGTAACGTCAATTGGAACTTTGGCTTTTAATGTCTGTAGTGGTTTAACGTCTGTAACTATCCCTAATTCTGTAACGTCAATAGGTGATTATGCTTTTGATAGTTGTAGTCGTTTAACGTCAGTAACTATTCCTAACTCTGTTACTACAATAGGCAGTTATGCTTTTGAGCGGTGTGTTGATTTAACGTCAGTAACTATTGGTAATTCTGTTACGTCAATTGGGTCGCTTGCTTTTACTACTTGCAGTGATTTAACGTCAGTAACTATTCCTAATTCTGTTACAGCAAATCAAGAAATAAATCCTCAGGTGTTAAAAGATATGGATAACTTTTATGGTAAGTCTGGGCAAACTACCATACATGAGTTATTGGAAGCATATGCAGGTGCAGTAATGGCTCTTGATAAGAGGGCTTCTTCACCGTCTGCAGGCAGAGATGGTTCGTTCTATAATAAAAACAATGGAGATATTCATAATAAAACCATTGTCCCGCAATCAGGCAATGTGAGAACACAACATTATAATTCAGACGGAGCAATTGTTCCACAAGGACCAGTTCGGGGAGGGCATTCTAATACCTATGTTGGCGTTGGTAGTAATAGAAAGTATATACAAAAAGCTAAATTTTAATAAGACCATGAGAAAGATGTTATTTTTTATGCTTTTACTGTCTTCATTGACGTACAACGGATATTCTCAATTTGGAATAAAAGATGATTTTATAGTTAATAAAATAGATTCAATAGGTAGTTATTACTTAATTTATGTATCAACTACGAATGAAACTACGCTTTCAGGGAATTATCAGATTGTGTCACCAAAACAACAAGAAAACAATTGTAAAAATATCAGAGTAGGAGAAAAGTACAATATGATTATAGAACGTATCGTAGATAGATATGCAAAAGTTGGAATTACTTATACTCCTTCTTTAATAATTGACGAGGAGATGCCTGACGGCTCAATTATAGAATATGAAACAGAATGGGGAAGTGATATTTGCTTTACGGAAGATTTAGTTGGGCTATGTTACAAGAAGGGGTAATGTTTCAAATTGGGTGTTATCATTACAATGATTTGATTACCAATATGTATAAAACTAATTTAATGAAAAGACAGGGGTATATTTCCCTGTCTTTTTTACTTTTGCAACCAAAAACAACG
>JAISLH010000130.1 GCA_031260565.1 Bacteroidales bacterium | reverse complement strand
TGCTGACATTGACCAAGTTGATATTGACGGCAAGGCTATTTTGTTTGAAAGCGGTATCTATGCAAAGATTCCTGATGATATGCCAGCTAATTTAGCTCTTTCGGCATTGGATGTGGCGGGTGCTCCTGCTCAAACGGCTAAACTTGTTAAACCGGGTGATATAGTTGTTATCATAGGTGCAGGTGGAAAGTCAGGTATGTTGTGTTGCTACGAGGCAAAGAAACGTGCTGGCGTTACAGGTAAGGTTATAGGTATTTGCCACAGCGAAAAATCTACCGCAAGATTGAAAGAATTGAACTTCTGCGATGAAGTATTTGCTGCAGACGCTACTCAACCTGTTTCTGTTATGAGAAAGATTGAAGAATTGACAAATGGCGAAATGGCAGATGTTACAATCAACAACGTTAATATCCCTGATACCGAAATGACTTCAATCCTCGTTACAAAAGACACTGGACTTGTATATTTCTTCTCAATGGCAACGTCCTTCACTAAGGCTGCTTTGGGAGCTGAAGGTGTTGGTTCTGACGTTACAATGATTGTCGGCAATGGTTACACAAAAGGACACGCCGAAATAACTCTTCAAGAGCTACGCGAATGTAAGGAATTGAGAGATGTCTTTACTAAATTGTACGCATAGTTTGTAATGAAACAGGGATGTAGATACGGCACACACCGCGTCATAGAACCGATAGGTGTCTTGCCTCAAACGGCTAATAAGTTGGACAACAATATGGACGAGCTTTATGATAACGAAGTCCTTATTGATGTCCATACTTTGAACATTGACTCTGCTTCTTTCACCCAAATTTACGACCAAGCTGGTGGGGATTTAGAGGAGATAAAGAGAATAATGCTCAACATAGTCGCAACACAAGGCAAACATCGTAATCCTGTTACCGGTAGCGGCGGAATGTTGCTTGGAACGGTTGAGAAGATTGGCGACAAACTTATCGGCAAAACCGACTTAAAGGTTGGTGATAAGATAGCGACCCTTGTCTCTCTTTCCCTGACTCCTTTGAGGATTGACAACATCAAAGAAATCCGTGCTGACATTGACCAAGTTGATATTGACGGCAAGGCTATTTTGTTTGAAAGTGGTATCTATGCTAAAATCCCCGATGATTTACCAGAGAAGTTAGCTCTTTCAGCTTTAGATGTGGCTGGTGCTCCTGCTCAAACAGCAAGGTTGGTGAAGAGTGGCGACACTGTGGTGATAATTGGCGGTGGTGGAAAGTCAGGTATGCTCTGTTGCTACGAGGCTAAGAAACGTGCAGGTGTAACCGGTAAAGTTATTGGCATAACGTATGGAGAGGACGACACAGCAAGGTTGGAAAATCTTGGCTTTTGTGACTATGTTGTAAGAACAGACGCCACTCAACCTGTCCCTGTTATGCAGAAAATAGCAGAGCTTACGGACGGACAAATGGCAGATATAACTATCAACAACGTCAATGTGCCTGATACAGGTATGACATCCATTCTCATTACAAAGAACACAGGCATTGTTTATTTCTTCTCTATGGCAACGTCCTTCACTAAGGCTGCTTTGGGAGCTGAAGGCGTAGGCTCGGAGGTTACTATGATGGTTGGCAACGGCTACACAAAGGGACACGCCGAAATAACATTGCAAGATTTGCGTGAGTGTAAAGCATTGAGAGATGTCTTTACTGAACTCTACGCTTAATTTTCTTTTCATACACAATTGTTCATTGGGAGAGTAGGCAACTATTCTCCTTTTTTTATGTCAATGTTACACCAAATAAAATAAAATATTACCTTTGCAGTCTGTTATTTGAAAAGATTAACTTGATATTTTTAAGGAAAAAGAACGAATGATGTATTATTTAATTAAAAAGTAGAAATATGATGACTAAGAAGAATCTTTTATTGATTAGCAATTCAACCAACGCAGGTGAAGTTTATCTTGACTGGTGCAAGGGTATGATTGCAGACTTTTGCAACAGACATAACGTTAAGCGAGTATTATTTATACCTTATGCAGGGGTCAGTGTTACCTATAAAGACTTTCCAAAAGGCTATGACGCTTATCAGGCAAAGGTTAAAGATGCTTTTGCTGCTTTTGGAGTTGAGATTTATAGCATTCACAAAGAGGCAGACGCTAAGGCTGCAGTTGCAGCAGCCGAATGCATAGCAGTTGGAGGTGGCAACACTTTTCATTTGGTTTATGAGCTATATCGCAATGATGTTATGAGTGCTATTGCTAAGCGTGCAGCTGAAGGTGTGCCTTATATGGGTTGGAGTGCAGGCTCTAATGTTGCTTGCCCGTCCTTGATGACAACGAATGATATGCCGATAATAGAGCCAGCAAGTTTTAGGTGTTTGAACCTTGTGCCTTTCCAAATAAACCCACACTATACAGATTTCCTTGACCCCAAGCACGGCGGAGAGACTCGTATGGACAGGATAAATGAGTTCCTTATCGTTAATCCAAATATGTATGTGGCAGGTGTTCGTGAAGCTACAGCTTTAAGTTTGGAGAATGGAAAGCTAACGCTAATTGGCAGGAACAATCCAATGATAGTCTTAAAACATAACCAAGAGCCTTCAGAATATAACCTCAATGATGACATCAACTTCCTGCTTGGTTAAGTGAAAGAGGTAGATGTTCTGTTACAATCTGGCGTTATCCTGTATCCTACCGATACTATTTGGGGTATAGGTTGTGATGCAACAAATCCTGCTGCCATTGAGAAGGTTATTAACATAAAGGGTAAGGGTAGAGCAAACAAAAGTCTCATTGTGCTTGTTGCCGATATGGATATGCTGGAAGAGTACGTGGAAGTGCCTGCTGCTGCTCTTAATTTAATGCAAAGCGCCAAAGAGCCTCTTACCATTATCTACCCAACTGTTCGCAATCTTCCATTACATCTTCTTTCTAACAACAACAGTCTTGGTATTCGTATAGTTCAACACAGCTATTGCCAACAACTCATCCGTACTTTGGGAAAGCCAATGGTAAGCACCTCTGCCAACCTTAGCGGGCAACCATCACCTCTGAGCTTTGACGGTATTGACCTCAACATCAAGCACAGCGTAGATTACATTGCCGACATAGAGCATAACAAGATTAGTGATTTTGCCTGCTCTGCTATTTTTCTCATTGACGACAATGGAAGCACTACCAAGATAAGGTAATTTTAACAGACAATATACACGAAGCCATTAGCATTACCATTAGACTTCTACTTTGTGTGATGTTTATTATCCCAGCATAATAACCAACAAAATTCTATAAGCAATGAGGTATCAGAATAAAAATGGTTATAGTAGTAATAATGTACCAGTAAGTAAGTTTAATACTTACTGGTATGTTATACTAAACTACATTAGAACATTCAGTCCGTCTATTTGTATAGGAAATGGAATGCCGAATGTGGAATATCATACAAAGGAAAGTCGGTTATATTATTCACTGAAACCCTTATCAAGTAATAAATTTCTATCTCTTGACAATAGAAAATCCAAACAAAGGAATAATCTGTTAAAAATCATAATAATAAAAGTAAAACAGGGCTTGTAAGGTATTAAATCACTCCCCGTATCTCTGATATTGAGCTCAAATTGTGTCTGTCTAAATACTCGCTCATTGCCTCTACAATCTGTTTGCAGACGTAAGGATTGATGAAGTTTGCAGTGCCAACCTGTACCGCTGTAGCTCCAACGAGGATAAACTCTATTGCATCTGCTGCATTGTAAATGCCTCCCAGACCAACGACAGGAATATTCACCGCCTTAGCCACCTGCCATACGCACCTCAAAGCAACAGGCTTAACACACGCACCTGACAAGCCACCCGTTATGGTTGATAACAGCGGCTTACGTTTTTCACTATCAACCGCCATACCTAAGAGCGTGTTGATTAAAGAAAGGCTGTCAGCTCCTGCATCTTCAGCGGCTTTTGCTATTTCTGCAATGGAGGTTACATTTGGAGTGAGTTTAACTATCAATGTCTTACTATAAGCTTCTCTCACTTTGGCAATGACTTCAAAAGCTGCCTTAGCACTTGTTCCAAAGCTCATTCCGCCTTGTTTAACGTTTGGGCAGGAGATGTTTAATTCAATCGCTGGTATGTTGTCAAGGCTGTTTATCTGCTGAGCTACATCAACATACTCCTCTATTGAAGAGCCGCTGACATTGACGATAATGTTGGTGTCAAAATTCTTAATACGAGGATATATTTCGTCACAAAAATAACCTACTCCTTTGTTTTGTAAGCCTACAGCATTAAGCATTCCACTTGCCGTCTCAGCCATTCTCGGTGCAGGATTGCCTTCTCGTAAAGAACCTGTCGTGCCCTTGACTACAATGCCTCCAAGCAGTGATATGTCGTAAAAATCCATAAACTCCTCTCCATAGCCGAATGTTCCAGAAGCAGTCATAACAGGGTTTTTCAAACTCATTGAGCCTATGCTTACATTTAATCTCTTATCCATATTAAGCGTTGATTTTGTGGCTGCAAAGTTACAAATTTTATTTTACACAACACATAACAAAATATTCTTACCTGTTAAAACTTCAAAGTTCTATTTTTAAATATTAAAGTTGTAAAAGTAAGAAATTTGGTTGGAAATCACATTTTTTTGTATCTTTGCAGCCGTTAAAACATATAATACTTAACAATATATATGAAGCGTAAAACTATATTCTTTCTATTCTTATTTGCACTTCTTGTGGTGAGTTCCAATGCTGTTTTTGCACAAAACAATGATGAATCTACCTATGGTTGGCATAATGTTGAGGCAGGTGAGAATCTCTTCCGTATTTCACGCCATTATTTTTTGAAAGAAGCCGATATTATGGAGATAAATGAGGGACTTACTGCCGAAAATCTTAAAGCTGGGCAACGAATTAAAATTCCTCTAACGGTAAGAAATAAGACGCTCTTAGTTACTGACGAGAAGGTAAAGCCTGTCAATAATCATAAGCCGTCAAGTCCCGCAAACACAGCGACAAAAAAGAGCTATGCCAAAAATAAACATTTGAATATTGCTATGTTTCTCCCTCTTTGTTATGATAGGGTTAGCGAGCTTGACTTCACTAACTTTAACATCAACGAGAAACGGAAGAAGGGATATAAATCATTGGAATACATAACCTTTTATGAGGGGGCAAGAATAGCCCTTGACAGGCTGGAAAAGGATGGTTATAATGTTTCTCTTTATGTCTATGATGTGGGTGAGGACAATGTTGATGATATGAAGCATACTCTCAATCGCAAGGAGATGAAAGATATGGATATGCTAATTCCTTTGGTGTTTAGAAAGCCTTTTGACGTTTGTTCCGAGTATGCTCAACAGCGCAAAATCCCTGTTGTTAATCCTATGAGCCCAAACCTTTCTATTCTCAACAATAACTATGTCTTCAAAATGCAACCTTCTGCTGCTACCGATGTTGAAACTGTTATGAGATACATTCGTTCCCATTACAGCACGCCAAATATCACTCTTATCCATAGCAACACCGCTGAAGAGAAGCCTATCGTAACTTACTACAAGCAGCTATTTGAGAGCAGCGATATTCCATGGACAATTATTGATTACAACAAATATGCCGCACGAATAACTGAAAAGGTTGTTAAAAGCAGAGAAAACATTGTCATTTCCCTTGTCCGCAAGAGCAACGACACTCCCGATGAAGCATATATCAGCACTTTATTATCCAAGCTAAACGATAAGAAAGATTGTAACATAACTCTCTTTGGCTCTTATGATTGGTTAAGCATCAATTCTATTGATTTCTCTCTCTTGCAGCGGCTAAACTTTCACTTCCTTTTGAGTTATCTCAATGACTACTCCAATGCAAATTTCGTTGATTTTGTTAAAGACTATCGCTATCATTTCAAAGGTGAGCCTGACAAAATTTATGCTTCTTTGGGTTATGATATAATATCATACTTCGTTCCTGCTCTGATAGACTGCGGTGATAGCTTTATGGACAACCCCAATACGACCAAAGCCAACAAGATGATAAATCCATTCTACTTTGAACGAAGAGATGAAAACTCAGGTTATCAAAACAAGAGAACCATTATCTACAACATTTCTGATTACAAAATTATTTCGGTAGGAAGATAGACCTTATCTTATCTCCATTACAATCGGACAATGGTCTGAATGAACAGCAGATGAAAGAATGTCAGCAGAAGTAATACGCTCTTTCAACGACTCATCAACCATAATATAGTCAATTCTCCAGCCTTTGTTGTTAGTCCTTGCGTTGAAACGATAACTCCACCACGAATAGCAATCTTTTACATCACCATTTGTATATCGAAAACTATCAATAAACCCTGACCTGATAAAGCCGTCAATCCATTCTCGTTCCTCAGGAAGAAAGCCGCTGTTGGTTGCATTACGTACAGGGTCGTGAATATCTATTGCTCTATGGCATATATTATAATCTCCGCAGAGAATAAGGTGATGTTTCTGCTTTAAGTTGCCAACATATTGAGCAAAATCGTCAAGCCACTGCATTTTGAAGTCCTGCCTTTCCTCTCCTGATGTGCCAGAAGGATGATAGACACTGACAACACTATAATCCGCAAAGTCCGCTCTTATAAATCGCCCCTCATCATCATACTTCTCTATACCCATACCATACTCTATGTGAAGTGGTTCTTGCTTTGAGAGAATACCTACGCCACTATAGCCCTTGCGTTTGGCAGAATAAAAATATGATTTATAACCTAAGGCTTCTATTTCCAAGACAGGAATTTGCTCACTCATTGCTTTAAGCTCTTGAAGACAAACAACATCAGGGCTCTCCGTTGAAAGCCAATCCAAAAATCCCTTACCAATAGCAGCCCTTATGCCATTAACGTTATAAGATATGATTTTCATAGCACTTAAAGCGTTTTCAAGGCTACCGCAATATTGTTTTCAATACGGCTTAATATGCTTCCGCTTTCAGCAGGTTTGATAAATTTATTGCCTGTGATGTTCTCAAACAATTCTATATAGCGTTGCGATACGTTTTCAATTATATCGTCTGTCATATCAGGCATTTGCTCGCCCGCTTTACCAGAAAAGCCGTTTGCCATAAGCCATTCACGTAAAAATTCCTTAGATAACTGACGTTGTTTCTCACCTTTGACAAATTTTTCCTCATATCCTTGAGCGTAAAAGTAGCGAGAAGAGTCTGGAGTGTGAATTTCATCTATCAGATATATCTTATCACCGACTTTACCAAACTCATACTTGGTATCCGCTAAGATAAGCCCTTGCTCATTAGCCATTTGACTGCCACGCTCAAAGAGTTTAAGAGTATAATCTTCTAATTGCTCATAATCGTTTTTCGTTACAAGTCCTTGCTTTATTATTTCCTCTTTAGAAATATTTTCATCGTGCCCTACATCCGCCTTAGTGGTAGGTGTAATTATTGGTTTGTCAAAGCGTTCGTTCTCTCTCATACCTTCCTTTAAGGCTATGCCGCAGATGTCTCTTCCTCCCTCTTGATATAACCGCCAAGATGAGCCGCACAAATAGCCTCTAACAACCATTTCTACTTTGAAAGGCTCACATCTTCTGCCGATTGTAACCATTGGGTCAGGCGTTACTATCTTCCAATTAGGCAAAATGTCGGCTGTTTTGTCCAAAAACAGACTTGCAACCTGATTTAGCACCTGTCCCTTAAAGGGTATGCCCTTTGGAAAGACAAAATCAAATGCTGAAACTCTATCTGTAACGACTATTGCCAAGTATTGATTGTCTATGTTATACACATCACGGACTTTACCTTCGTATTTGCCTACCTGTGATGCAAAAGAGAAATTTGTTTTGGTTATTGCTTCCATTATTTCGCTGTTTTAATCTTATTTTTTGATGGTGCAAAAGTACTAAAATTTGACAAAACAGCATTAAATCGTCATTTTATTTTCCAATACATTTACAAATTAAAAAAATTATTGCTTTGTTTTAGCTTTCTATCTCTTGATAATAGATTTTTATCTCTTGATAAGGATATTGGAAAGTAATCTACCGGCTTTGTCCATCTGTTTTGTCCTATCCTATTTGCTTTTGTCATTGCTTCTAAAAACAGCTTTTGTTGATTTGTCACCAGTGCGGAAAAATTAACAAAAGCCCTTTTGAATCGTCAAAATTCATTAACAATCAAGCAGAACTTATAAAAAAGTTGTATCTTTGCACTTTGAAATTATTGGTTAAACTATAAATATGTAATAGATTATGTTAGAGCACCCACCAGTAGCAACCGAGCAGGATGAAATGAACTCCTTTCAAATGGCATTCACCCCTGAAGTTCAGCAGATAAATATCGAATATCCTTATTGGGATAAGGTTAAACATTTAGAAACTAAAGAAAATAGAGATAATAAAACACTTTGGTTTGCATTGAAATTTTTACGCCAGCTAAACAGAACCTTTGTGAAATTTGGAAATTATAAATTCAGTTATGCAGTAACAGACGAAATGTTTGAGTTGTTGCATTATTTTGATATGAATATCGGTGGCAGTCTGACGAGCGAAAATCTGATTTCTAAAGAAAATAAAAATCGTTATTTAGTGTCGTCAATTATGGAAGAGGCTATTGCTTCAAGCCAAATGGAAGGAGCAACTACTACCAAAAAAGTTGCCAAAGATATGCTACGCAAAAGCGAAAAGCCAAAAAATAAAGGGCAACAGATGATTATGAACAATTATATTACAATTAATCATATAAAAAAAATTGCCGCAGAGCCATTTTCTATTGAACGATTGAAAGAAATTCACCGTCTTATGACTGACGATACTTTGGACGAGGAGAGTGATGCAGGACAATTTCGCCAGCATAATAATATTTTGGTAATGGACGGTATTACTGGTAACGTTGCGCATACACCTCCTGCTTACGAAGAATTGGAATCGTTACTTATTGATTTGGAGAAGTTTTTCAACCAAAGCGGCAGTACTTTTATTCACCCTGTTGTCAAAGGTATTATAATACATTTTATGCTAGCATATATTCACCCTTTTGTAGATGGCAACGGGCGTACGTCACGTTCGTTATTCTATTGGTATATGCTTAGACAAGGATATTGGCT
>JAISLH010000101.1 GCA_031260565.1 Bacteroidales bacterium | reverse complement strand
CGAATAAAGAACGGTGGATTTTGTTTCAAAAGCTGCGTTATGAGCTTCTATCATCGTCAATGCCTCAGCAGTTATAGCCCTGTCAAGTTCTCTTCGCTTATCGTTGCATTGGTTTATGTAGTGTGCTCTTTCGGATGCTTCGCTCGGAGTTGTCGAAATCAACATCTTGACTGCTAATTCGCCACTTTCCATTCTGCCTGCTGCGTTAAGACGAGGGCAAATAGTGAAAAGAAGGTCGCTCATCGTTATTGTCTTGGTGAAAAATGATGTTTTATTATGTGCGGACGGCAAAATATTGGCACAGGCAAACAGAGCAATAATCCCTTGTCTTGGTTTGGTATTTATTTGCTTCAATCCGTAAATTGCAAGTATGCGGTTCTCTTCGGTAACAGGTACAACATCCGCACCTATGCTTAGTGTTACAAGGTCTAAATATTGATACAGTTCATCAGTGCTTTCCCCTCTGCTTATGGTCAATGCTTCTACAAGTTTGAAGCCAATGCCGCAACCAGTAAGTTCCTTATATGGATAGTCGGAGTCAGGACATTTTGGGTCAAGAACGGCACAGGCGACAGGGATTTGGTCATCGGGTATGTGGTGGTCGCAGATTATAAAGTCAATATTGCGTTCCCGTGCATACTCCACTTGCTTTATTGCCTTAATGCCGCAGTCTAACGAAATGATAAGCGAAAAGCCGTGTTCCTTAGCCCAGTCTATTGATTGTAAAGAGACGCCATAGCCTTCGTGATAGCGGTCAGGAATATAGAAATCAACGTTTTGCTGATAAGTTTGCTTCAAGTAAGAATAGACCAACGCCACAGCACAAGTCCCATCTACGTCATAATCACCATAAACCAATATTTTCTCATTGTCCTTCACTGCTTTCGCTATCCTTTCCACTGCCTCTGTCATATCAGCCATAAGAAAGGGGGAATGTAAGTCCGATAGTTGAGGGCGGAAAAAGCATTTGGCTTGGTCAAAATCCGTTATCCCTCTCTGAAACAGCAGTTGCGAAATTATAGAATAAGACTTAAATTCGCTGCTACCCTTGTTACACTTTCCGTTGGCAAGATTGAGGGCAAGCGGTTCTGTCAAATGATTTTCGTATTGTGTATTTAGAGTCCAGTTTTTCTTCATTTCGTTTTAAGGGTTGAAAGTAAAAATTACTTATAACAAAGCGGCAAAGGTACATAAAAAAGTTGTAATAACCTTATCCCCCTTATTTAAGCAAGCCAAACGCCGCTATAGGTCATCCAAACCTTCTAATTCTGCGAAGTTATCTGTTTTGCGTTCAGCTCTCTTTAAGACTTCCGTTACGTTTGGAAAGTTTTCTCTCTCTCCGTCAAGGATATTGCTAATTGTAACTATCTGTAGTTTCTCTATTGGCTTACCCGTGAGTGGATTTAAGAATGTTCCAGCTTCTTTAGCCTCCTTTATCATAGGCTTAGTCGGCTCTTCATAAGTTATAAAAACACCTGCCGCTGCCTTCTCTCTATCTATCACGTGAATAAAATCTCGTATCTGTGCAACACTTACATGACCTGATTTAACGGAAAACAAGATTGGCTTCTGTTCTTTAGGAGAAAGTGAAGTGGTGATGTACATTTTGCCGTCAATACCTCTATCTGCTCCTTTCTTCTCATTAGGTATTGCTCTGTTGTTTGAGTAAGTCATTATCGCCCAAATCTCATATTCTTTCCTCAAAGGGTCTTTTTCTATCAGTGCTTTTACACTTGCCATGTCCTTAGGTATCCCTGAAACATCTATGTTATTAATAATCTTTTTGCCATAACTCTCTTCTAATCTCTTCAAGATAAGAGAGATGCTTTGATAAGTAATATCTATCCCTACCCACTTGCGTTTGAGTCTTTGGGCAACGGCAACCGTAGTACCACAACCACAATAGGAATCAAGCACTTTATCTCCCTCTTTGGTAGAAGCAAGAATAATTCTCTCTAATAACTTTTCGGGTTTTTGCGTAGGATAACCTAACCTTTCCTTTGCCTGTGAATTTATAATGGAAATCTCCCACCAATCAGGCATAGCAACTCCAGTAGTTTCCTCACGATAAACAACCTTATCATACTTTCCACAATCAATTAAATGTTTTGCTTTTTCTCTATCATAAACAATCAACTGGCTGTAAGTGCCATTTTTACTTTTAATTGTATTTGTACTATACCCTCTTTGGTAATAATTTTCTTTAAATGGCTCATTTTCCAATTTATTAAAAGTAAATTGTTTTGATTTAGTGTAAAGGAAAATAACATCGTGGTTATGCTGAAACCCATTTGACTTGTTTGTCCATTTACGATAACACCATATAATTTCATTTCTATATTCTCCACCTTTGCTACAGAATACGCTATCCAAGATTAACTTTAAGTAATGGCTTGCCGTAGGGTCGCAATGCAAATAAAAACTGCCCGTAGGTTTCAAAACGCGATAGATTTCTACTATTCTCTGAGTAAGACTGACAATATACGCTAACATACTGCCTCGCCCCAGCACCTTCTCAAGGGCATTTATTAGGAGTTTCGTTTTTTCTGAATAGCGACTGTCGCCACTTGCAAGGTCAAATTTCTCAAATCCCTCAATGGCAGCATCATCCCAATCCCACGTATCAACAAAAGCCTGCACCTGAGCCTTGTCTTCCGTTCCTATATTGTTATAAATCTGGTTGTAATCCCTCTTTGAGTTGAAAGGTGGGTCTATATAACACAAATCTATTGTCTCTTCGCCAATGTATTTTTGCAATACCTCCAAATTATCGCCGTAACATAACTGATTCATACGCAGTAATAATTAAATCATTCTCGGCTGCAAAGGTACATAAAAAAGTATAATTACGGCTGTTCTTTGTTATAATTTATGGAAATACTACTTGAAAAGGCTATTACTTACCATCATCTTACGGCAAGCCTCATTCATTTTCACCAAACGCCATTACAACTTATCCAAACACTGTTTTATTTCACCAAAACGCCACTTTAAATTCGGTAGGTATATACCAAAAATTCGGTAGGTATATAGCAAACGTTCATTGGGTATATACCAAACGAGCGATAGGTATATACCTACCGAATTTTTGGTATATACCTACCGAATTTTAAACGCCACTTCAGCAAAATAAAACGCTGTTTCGTCAAATTGAAGCAGCGTTTTGATAAATTAAAATGGTGTTTGGTAATATTATAGTGAAGTTCTGCTCTATCTTTGCAGCACTATGGTCGGATTGTTTGAGGTTTGGAAGCGGTATTTGAGGTTTCCATTATAGTCAAAGCAAAGAACCTCACCGCTGGATTGGTAATCCTTCGCATCGGTCAAGTATATCTCGTGTCTGGATGTATTGACGCTGAAACAATAAGGAGTAGTTACTGAGTTGAAAACAGCACTTTGTTTGATGAAGTCAGCAGATCCTGCCGATATATTGTTGTAAGGAGCTACTTTTACGCTGGAAGAGCTTGTTAAATAGTTATAATAAAGATATACAACGCTGTTTCCGAAAATTGCAAAGCTGCTTGCCCCTACGTTATCTCTGCGAATAATATCATTGGTGTGGCTATCTATTGTTACCAATGAAGGATTGATGTCGTAATAGTTGCCATTGAGCATCACCATCACGTTTCCGTCTGGAAGAGTTCTTGCAATGGTCGGATTAAGCCCCACATTGATAGTGCTAACTGCAAAGTCTGGCAGGCTGATAACCGATATTGTGCTGTCAAAAACAACATCCAACCCTCCCGAATTTGATACGAAAAGCTTGTTGTTTGCCAATGTTATGCCGTCTGGGTTTCTGCCGACATTGACTTGCCGCTCTATGTTAAGCGATGAAGTATCTATTTCTACCACAGTGCCATCAAAGCACGCCACATAGACCTTTCCGTTTGATGAACATAACCTTGACGGCATTTTATTGGCATCTTGATAATCTCTCATAACGATTCGCTTTATCTGTTTGCCGTCTTGGCGATTGAAAACGGTAACAACACCGGATATTTTCACCGCAACATAAACCTTAGAGCCGTAAGCAATCATATCATTTCCTGTATCGCCTAAGCCAAAGCCGTTGGTTAAGTTGAAGAAGTCCTTAGTTACTCCATTATTGTCAATAGAAAACAAATCTATTGCAGAGTTATTTTGTCCCCAATTACCCTCGCATAAAACGTAAAGGCTGTTTTGTGAAGGTGCTGTCGGCTTTTGTTCTTCCGGTTCGTCAGGTTCGCAAGCCGTAATCGTGATGCAGCTTAAGGCAAGGGCTGCTACCATAAATTGTTTGTGTCTCATTTTGTTTTGTGTTTTTGTTTTATTATTTTGAATTGAAATTATAATTTACTTTTATCCTGAACTGACGCATTGGCATAGGGTAATTTCTCACCACTTCATACTGTGCGTCAAACAGATTGATGACTGATAATGACAAAGCAAGCTTTTCCTTAAACGTTTTCTGCAAACTAATGCTGTGTTCGTTGTAAGGGTTTAAGCGATTGGCTGAAATATTCTCATTAAAGACGTATCTCCTGCCGACAAAGGAAAGAGTGTATGAAATAGAATAAGATTTGTAGCTAAGCAAAGCAAACAATGAGCCGCTGCTACGAGGAGTATATGGAATTTGTTGTTGATATGTGATGCTGTTTTTCTCATCATCAACAGCGTATTGGTAAGAATAAGTCCCTTGAAGTCTGACATCAAAGCCGTAGATGTTAGTTCTGAAGCCAAGCAATGCGTCAATCCCCTGCACAAGTACCCGTCCGTAATTGACCATTGACCAAATAAATAAATTTCTCTGAGGCATTGCCACTATTTTATCAAAGACCTGATTATAATAAACGTCTAATGAAGCGTTTAATTGAAAGAACTGGCGGGTTTCTATGTTCTTTAAATACGCTGTATGAAGATTATATTGTCGTGTTCTTTCAGGTTTTAGATTTGGTGTGCCGATTCGGTTGTAGTAAAGCTCATTAAAAGTTGGGTTTCGTAAGACATCTTTGAAGAAAACGCTGACTGCAAAGTTTTTAACACCATAAGAGAGAGACGCAAACGGGTGAAAACTGGACTTATACTTCTCAATATTGGCATAAGTCGTGTTGTCAGAGTAATAAGAGTGCAATAAATTGGTGTTAAGTGTAAGGTTGCGAAAACTATAATCAACAACCATTGCCGTCAATGAACTAAATCGTTTCGGTAAAGTGCTGATATTGCTCGTTGCATCAAGAGTATTATAAGCTAAATCGTTGGTTAGTGAAAGTTTTATCTTCTTTCCGCTGTACGCAATGACGTTATTGATGTAGGCTTCCTGCTGTTGGTAAATATCACTCTGGAAACCATTAGCATTAAGCACCTTTGTGTCTAAATAATGCGTGAAATTAGTAGATATTTTCGTATGATTGCGATAAGTGAAACGCTCATCAAACCGATGTGTAAGGACACTTTGAATAAACGCATTCTTATCCCACAACCTCTGTCCGCTGTTTTGATAGTAATAAATGGTCGCAGAAGGTAACCCACGGTTTGAATAAAAGTAATACATCTTCACTTTCAAGTCTGTTTTTGGTGAAAAAGTAAAGTAATTGTTCAACTCAATCCGCGTAGAGAACAAATCAGCGTTTTGACGTGTCTCTTTGGAAGTGCTATCGTTTGCATTGTTGCCATAATGAAGCACATAAGGATAGTTACCCGCCGTATTTATCAAGTCAAAATCAAGTTTTGTTATCAATTTTTTAGTCATCTGCCAAGCCAAAGCGAAACCGGGATTAAAGTAATTAAACGAACCATAAGAGCAGTAGGCACTTACACTGACTTTTTCCCGTGTTTCAAACTTTGGATTGTTTGTTTGGATGATAAAAATATTTGAAGATGAGAGAGCCTTTGCAGGTTGCAGCAAACTGAAGTCTTGACCGTTGCTCATACTTACTTCTTTTATGTTGCCCGTTGAGTATTTGCTTAAGTCAATCTGCCCGTTCATATAATCCGAAACAGCGATTCCATCGTAAATTATCGCCGTATGAGTAGTCCCTAACCCTCGTACGCTAACCGTTTTCAAGCCACCAAGACCGCCATAGTCCTTAACATTGACACCGGGTATGAATTTAGCAACATCACCCACTGAACTGGCAGGCTGCTTCTCTATTATAATTTTGTCAATCGTTGTGTTGCTTTGCTCCAAAGGGCGTTGCCGTATAACACTATCAACAATGGTGATTGCAGGTAGCTCAATATGGCGTAGCGTGTCTTCATTTTGAGAAAACAGAACGGCTGGTAAGTAGCCAAAAAACAACGAAATGAATATCCTTTTATAACAAATCATAAAAACAACTTTATCCTCGAAAGTTTTTAAACCTTAACATCTTTGGCAGGTTTTCTGACTTGCTCCAACCGAATAGCCTTCCCGTTCAACACAGTGGCAAGATAATTTACCCGATTGTTTTTTTAGAGCTCACAGCAGCGGGACTGTTCAGGTCTTTCACCTGATTCCCTTTTGCATCTTCCTCATTGCACACAAGGATAGAACCAAAAACGGCTGCAAAGGTACAAAAAAAATCAATACCAGCAAGTTTCAGCAAATTTTTTGTACCTTTGCAACCGCTAAACCAAAATTTTAGCAACTCAAATCAATGATAAAAAACATACGAAACTTCTGTATAATCGCCCATATTGACCATGGGAAAAGCACACTTGCCGATCGGCTGTTAGAATTCACCAATACAATATCCCAACGTCAAATGTCAGACCAGTTTTTGGACGATATGGACTTGGAAAAGGAAAGAGGAATAACGATAAAAAGCCACGCCATTCAGATGAAATACTTATATAATGACGTGGAATACACACTTAACCTCATTGATACGCCCGGTCACGTTGATTTTTCTTATGAAGTATCACGCTCAATAGCCGCTTGCGAAGGAGCATTGCTTGTAGTTGATTCAACACAAGGAATACAGGCTCAAACAATATCTAATCTCTGGCTGGCAATTGAAAATAACCTCACAATAATTCCTGTTTTGAACAAGATGGATCTTGCATCCGCTATGGCAGAAGAAGTAAGTGACCAGATAATTGACCTGATTGGCTGCAAGAAAGAAGAAATCATACAAGCAAGTGGAAAAAGCGGCTTGGGAATTGAACAAATTCTTAACGCCATTGTAGAAGTTGTCCCATCTCCTACAGGCGATAACACTGCTCCTTTGCAGGCTCTTGTCTTTGATTCGGTCTTTAATTCATACAGAGGCATCATTGGCTACATCAGAGTCTTCAATGGAAAGATTACAAAGGGCGACCGAGTGAAGTTTTTCGCCAGTGGCAAACAATATAACGCCGAAGAAGTTGGAGTACTTGGCTTAGACCTCATTCCAAAAGACAGACTTGAAGCAGGCGATGTAGGCTATATCATTTCAGGTATTAAAACCAGCAGCGAGGTTAAGGTAGGTGATACGATTACAACGATAGATAACCCGTGCCATTCAGCCATTGAGGGATTTGAAAACGTCAAACCGATGGTCTATGCTGGCATTTACCCTGTTGATGCAGACGAATACGAAGAGTTAAGAGCCAGTATAGAGAAGTTACAACTTAATGACGCTTCACTGACTTTTGAACCTGAATCATCAGCTGCCTTAGGCTTTGGCTTCAGGTGCGGATTCCTTGGACTGTTGCACATGGAGATTGTTCAGGAACGCTTATCCCGTGAGTTCAATCTTGAAGTCATCACAACCGTTCCCAACGTCAATTACATAGTTCATACAACCAAAGGCGAGATTGTAGATGTCTATAACCCAAGTGGCTTACCTGAACCAAATTATGTAGATTTTATTGAAGAGCCTTTCATAAAAGCGTCCGTCATAAGCAAGAGTGATTACATTGGACAAATCATTACGCTCTGCATAGGCAAGAGGGGCGAACTCAAAGGGCAGAATTACTTATCCACAGACAGGGTTGAGTTGAACTTTGAGCTTCCTTTAGGCGAAGTAGTCTTTGATTTCTATGACCGATTGAAGTCAATATCTAAAGGATATGCTTCATTTGACTACCACCATTGCGGATTTAAGCCAGCGAAGCTTGTAAAACTTGAGATACTTCTAAATGGTGATTCGGTAGATGCCTTATCCACTCTGACACACTTTGATAACGCTTACACACTTGGAAGACGTATGTGCGAGAAACTGCGAGAACTGATACCGCGACAGCAGTTTGACATCGCAATTCAAGCAGCTATTGGTTCTAAAATAATCGCTCGTGAGACTGTAAAGGCGGTTCGCAAAGACGTTACGGCGAAGTGTTACGGTGGAGACATCAGTCGCAAGCGCAAGTTGTTAGAAAAACAGAAGGCGGGCAAGAAACGTATGCGTCAAATAGGGAATGTTGAAGTTCCACAAACGGCTTTTCTCGCTGTTTTGAAGATAGATTAAGCCAAAACATTACTTGGTAACAACAGATTAAAAATCCATAAAATCAATTCATTATGATAGTAGAATCAATCATCATTTCAGTCGGCGGGGTCTTCGTTATGGCAATCGCAGGCTACGTTTTCGTTCAGCAAACCAAGAAGTTAATAAGCCAAGAGAACAAACGGGCGTACTTAGAGCTTCATATAGCACAGCAGAACGAAATAACAAAACTCCTAACTCCCATAAAATTACAGGCATACGAGCGTTTGATAATGTTATTGGAGCGAATAAAACCCGAAAACCTTGTAATGCGATGCTATTCTTACGGAATGGAAACATCACTCCTTAAAGACGTGATGTTAAAGAATATAAGAGACGAATATGACTACAATTTGTCGCAACAGCTCTACGTTTCAGAGCAGTCATGGGCGAGAGTAATGCAGGCAAAGGAAGAAACGATAGCCTTAATCAACGGTATAGCGTCTTCAAATGCAGAAAAAATTCTCTCACCCACCGATTTTTCGGCACAAGTCTTTGAAAAAATGACTTCATCTGCTTCTCCAATACAACAGGCTCAAGCAACATTGAAACAGGAGCTTAATTCATTGAAATAATTTTTTTCTAAAAATAATTATTTATTAATTTTTGACAACTTGAGGCGGCATTTTGACCGCCTTTTTTTTTGCATTATTTTATCATTTTCTTATAAAATAAGGCGTAATGGACAAAAACGGCTGGTTTTAATGAGTGTTTTACATAAAGAAAGTGAGATAACAATGTAATATTATCTCACTTTCTGACCGCAATTTTGCGATAAAAATAGTTAAAGGAAACTTCTGACAAAATCTATTTTACACTTATCAACTCAACAGTAAAAATCAGAGTGGTAAAAGGCTTAATTGGTCCGTTTTGTTCATCGCCATAACCGAGCCTTGAAGGGATAATGATGTTCGCTTTTTCTCCTTCGTGCATCATAGACACTCCTTCCGAGAAACCAGCTATCGTTTCGCCACTGCCAACCATAAATTCATAAGGAATATACTGCGTTTGAACATCATAGATGTTAGCTTTCTTAGCCACCAACTTAATATTGGTGTCATAAATCTTACCCTCCAAATCACAGACACTATAATAGACCTTGACCGTTGAGCCAGAGGTAGCCTTGATGCCGTCAGTCGGAGTCGTAATGTCAAGATAAATGCCGCTCGGTTGCAACGTTGCCTTTGGGTATTTGGCTTTTACAAACTCGGCAAGGCGGCTTTGTTCCTCTTCTTGCTTGATTTCCGCCTGCCGTTCCTTTTCAGTTAGCTGCTTTTGTGTTACAATCTGCGACACTTTCAAGTAAAAAAACAACTTATCCTTTTGCCTAAACTTCATACCAACAAGGTTGTTTTCAAGATAATGGGCAGGTGTTTTGATGATAACGCTGTCTCCTATATGCAGATTGAGAAGATACTTGTCTATCGTGCCGTGTTGCTCATCGTTAATGGTAAAAAGCCGTTCTGGAGAGCCATAATTGGAATGCAAAATGGTACTGTCATTCAGCCGAATTTGCAATTCGCCTATTATAATGTCCCCTACCCTTGTCTTAGGTTCTTTATCCGAACTACGGCAATACTTTATGGCAAAGCCGCTCTCGTCTTCCGCAAAATCTGTTGGCTGTTTCACCTTGCCACAAGCAAAAAACAGCACAACCAAAGCCAACAAAAATACTACCCTTTTCATAATTATTACTTTACATCTACAATTTTGATACTATAAACTAAGGTTGCGTGAGCAGGTACTTTCTTTCCGTCTCCGTAAAGACCATAACCGAGATATGAAGGTATGATTAAATTCGCTTCATCGCCCATTTTCATCGTGCAAAGTATATGAAGAAGCCCCACAGGCTCGGTACCACTGACGCCAAAGCGTATTGTCTTAACGCCGTCTTTTGAAGAACTGTAAAGTTTCTCCCCTGTTATCAAATCCAATGTATATTCCAACTTCACAATAGAGCTGTCGGTGATAGCCCTGCCCTCACCCTGCCGTGTCTTTTCTATGAATACGCCTTCCACAACCTTCATCTTCCACTTTCGGCGTTCAATATAACCCTTGATTTGCGTAGCTTCTTTTTCCGCTAACACCTTGTTAATGTTGAGAAGTGCCTTATCGTTTTTCTCTTTCTTCGATTTGGAATTGTCTTGCTTTGGCTTAATATTATCAGTCTCCGATTCGTTATAGCCCTTGCCACAACTGACAAACGCAGATACCAAAAGAATATAAACAATAAGCCGCTTCATTTTTATAAAGTTTTGATTTGTTGCTCCAAAGCGGTTATTACATCACTCAGTTTTCCTTGATAAGTCCCGCCGGAAGCCATTATGTGTCCTCCTCCGCTCCAATACTTGCGGGCAAACTTATTTACATCAACCGTATCACTCTTTGAGCGGAAAGAAAGTCGCACAACCCTGTCCCTCTCCGTTACCAAGCAGCCGAAGGTTACACCGTCTAAATTCAGGCAATAATTGACTAACCCTTCCGTATCGCCGGGTTGAAACCTGTATCGTCTCAATTCGTCATTGGAAAGGCAAATATAAGCAGCGTGATATTGAGGAAAGACTTTGAGTTTCTGATATATGGCATATCCCAAAAGCCGTAAGCGATTTTCCGAAAAAGTATTATATATCTCCTGATGTACCTTATCTACCTTCACTCCTTTACCTACCAGCTCTGAAACCAAAGAATATGTCTCAGCATTGTTACAATTATAGGAGAAAGAACCTGTATCGGTACATACACCTATATATATGGCTTGTGCAATGCCAAAATCTATTGCCCTCTTTCCCGATAAGGCAGTAAGGAAATGAGCTAAAACCTCTGTCGTTGAGCTGGCTGAAGGATATGAAAACTTAACATCAAAGCCCTTTTCAGGCTCTTGGTGATGGTCAATGAGTATTTTGGTAGCCTGAGAGTCGTGAAGGGCGTCCTTAGTTTGGTTTCCCACGCGATGAATCATATTAAAATCAAGACAGAATATCAAATCACTTTCCATTAACACCTTACAAGCCTTCTTACTCTCCTTAGACGCTATAATCATATCAACACCTGCCGCAAAAAAGTCAAGAAAAGCAGGAAACGGATTAGGCATTATGATTGTTGCGTCTTTCTTTCGCTTTTTCAGATAGTAGTAAAGCCCGATTGAAGAGCCTACAGCATCGGCGTCAGGGTTAAAATGGGTTATGATAGATATTCGTTGAGCCTTTTTAATCAACGCCTTAGCGGTCTTAATGTTTGCTTCGTTCAATTTCATATTCGTTTCGTTTTAGCGGTGCAAAGATATAAAAAAATGCTGCACTATATCAACACTTTCACTCATTATTTTATAGCGACAAAACAGCCAACCAACACTTAGCTTCCTTACTATCAGTATTTTCTTATGCCATAAAACTCGTCTAATTGCTTCTTTTACTCTGCCATATTCTCATTATATTTTGCCATAATCAACTAATATTTTCACCAAACGCCATTATAATTTAGCTAAGTGGTGTTTTATTTTGCCAAAGTGGCGTTTAAAATCTGGTAGGTATATACCAAAAATTCGGTAGGTATATAGCAAACGAAAATTTGGTATATACCAAACGAGCGATAGGTATATACCTACCGAATTTTTGGTATATACCTACCGAATTTAAAGTGGCGTTTTGTGAAATTAAAACAGCACTTCGTTAAGTTAAAACAGCACTTCGCTAAACTGCAACAGGCTTTGGGTACATTATAATAGTGGTATAAAAAAAAGAGTAACCACCTTGCGGCAGTTACTCCAAAAAAAATGACAATTTTTTATTAAAAAGGGATTCTCTATATCCTACAAGACTCCTTCGTCATAAGCCTTTTCGCCGTGAATTGCATTATCTAT
Organism: Bacteroidales bacterium; assembly: GCA_031260565.1. GTDB lineage: Bacteria > Bacteroidota > Bacteroidia > Bacteroidales > P3 > JAISGN01. Next base: position 2,248 of record JAISLH010000101.1, on the reverse strand, counting down.
CCCCTCCATCTCTTCTTTCTCCGACACACGAACTGGTGTTATCTTATTGATAAGCCAAAGGAGAGCATAAGTAAAGCCAAAGGCATAAGCAGAAGAGATAACGACAGCTGCGAGTTCTTTGAGAAAGAAACTGCCTCCTCCAAATATCAAGCCGTCTGCTCCGGAGCTATTGACGGCTTTTGAGGCAAAGACACCAAGTAAAATAGTACCTATCACGCCTCCTATGCCATGCACTCCCCATACGTCAAGAGCATCGTCCCATTGTTTTTTATTCTTCCACATTACTGCAAAATAACAGCCTGCTCCTGCGGCAATACCGATTATTGGTGCTGCCCACAAAGGTACGAAGCCTGCACAAGGTGTGATTGTAGCCAAGCCCGCAATAGAGCCAGTAAGGATACCTACGAACTTAGGCTTGCGAGCGTGCGCCCATTCAATTACCATCCACGTTACTAAGGCAAAGGACGCCGCAACGTCTGTGTTCAAGAATGCGTTAGCCGTAACACCATCAACTCTCAATTCACTGCCGGCGTTAAAGCCATACCAGCCAAACCATAACAAGCCACTGCCTATTGCAACCAAAGGAATAGAGTTAGGGGTTGAGTTCTTATCTGCTCTTGCTCCTACAAAGAAGACGGAAGCCAAAGCAGCAAAACCAGCTGTTGCATGAACCACTACGCCACCTGCGAAGTCCAAGACGCCCCACTCAGCAAGTATTCCGCCTCCCCAAATCATATGACAGAAAGGATAATAAACCAAGAACTGCCAAGCCGTTAGGAATAGAAAATATGCCTTGAAGGTAACACGATTGACAAACGCTCCTGTGATAAGGGCAGGAGTAACGATGGCAAACATCATCTGAAAGGCGATAAAGACAAATTCAGGAATCTCTCCGTTGCCACTAAAAGGGCTATCGGAAGTAATACCGCAAAGGAATGCCTTGTCAAAATTACCTATTATGCCTGCGAAGTCTCCATTGTGGTAAGTACCGCTAAAGCATAACGAATAACCAACGACAAACCATAAAAGCGTACTCCAGCCCAAAGACACAAAGCTTTGAACCATTATTCCCAAAATGTTACGCTTGGAGGCTAACCCTCCGTAAAAACATGCTAATGCCGGTGTCATTAACATTACAAGGCTTGTGCAAACGAGCATAAAGCCTGTTGAACCTGTGTTGAACATAATCTTTTATTTTTTTAGTTTTATTGATTTATGAAATTATATTATTTTCTGATTAAATACTAAAGCCAGTGCCAATTACAAAGTACGCCTTGTCTGCATCAGGGTTAAAGATAAGCCTTGTATAGACAGGCAAGGTGAAGCTATCAGTTATTTTCAGCTTTTTGGTAATGCCTGCTCCCAGATTGATTAAACCGAAGCCTTCAGTGCTATAAGCAATGCTTTGAGTAAAGACACAGCCTGCAAAAACATTCAAATCAAGTCCCCATTTCTCAATGGTAGGGTTATAAGAAATTTCTGCATAGGTTGAATAATCGTCATCATTGTAGAAATTCACATAAACCTCTGCCCGTAGTGGCAAGCTTTCCAGCCCGTTAAACTTAATACCCGCCTCAAATGTATGAGACCCTCCTTCATTATAATCAAAGTAATGATGCCTTACAGGGGCTGCCGTCAAGTCAAACCTGTCATAAGGAAAGCAATAATCGGTTACCTGTGCCGTAAGCATATCGTTGGCAAAGGTATAACCAATGGTAATGTCCAATTCCTGATTTGTCAATCCCATTGTTTGAAATGCACCCCAAACACCTACTGACAGCCCATTCCAAGAAAATGTTGCTGCTGGTTGAATGCTTGGTGTATTGCCTCCGAGCTGAAGACCACGCCATAGATAACGGCTTTGAAAATCAGCACCTGTGGTAAAAGAACTTTCCTGTGCCGATGTGCTAAAAGCAAGCGATAAAACGACTGCTAACGATAATAAAACTTTCTTCATTTTTGTTTTAGTTTTTAGTTAAACTTATTGAAATTTACGACTGCAAATATAAACTCTAATTTCAAAAGAAGGGCTAAAAATGGTGTAATGATAGAGGATATTACTGTCATTATTTTTCATTACACTTGGTATAACTGCCTAAGCCATAATATAAACAGACTTAAAACCACATACGATTTGATGAACAGGATAAAAGAAGGAGATTTTGCAATAACCAATATATTTTTCACCTTTAGCAGCTCAAAAAAGCTAATTTTGGTATGATGAAATTGAAGAAATAATTATGTTTTT
>JAISLH010000045.1 GCA_031260565.1 Bacteroidales bacterium | reverse complement strand
CGTTTCAGCGTCACGAAACGCCACTTCGTGACGCTAAAACGCCGCTTTAGTAAAATATTGTGGCACAATAGAAAATCAAAACAGCCTTTTGTACAAGTAAATGACTGATTTGCTAATTTTTTTTGTGCATTTCACATAATTAAGACAAAGGGCTTCTATTCTAATTGTGTAAAATGTTTTCGTCAAACTCCTGTTTTTAAGCATTATAACAGCTGTTTAGTTGCATAAATTTTGCTAAAAATAAGAAAAAGTTTTGCTATAATAAAATAAATTAGTATCTTTGCCGTTCCATTATTAGAGAAAATTAACACAAAATAAGAAGTAAGATGAAGAAAATCGTTTTCACAATTGCACTGGCTTTCATATCAATGAGCGGCTTTGCACAAACGGCTGACGAAGCTGCAGCCATCAACAAATGGATTGACGTTTATGCTCAACTCAACGAAACAAAGGACTGGAACAAAATGGTAGAACAAGCCGCCGATTGCCAAAAGGAAGCCCCTTCTTGGGAGTGGTTGGACTACTATCTTGGGCTTGCGTATTTCAATCTTGGTAATTACGTCAATACACTTAACGAAATGACGGATTTTATAAGTCAGATTGACACCGTTTCCGCTGCTTTTATGATAAGAGCTAATGCTTATGTTAAGGAGAAAGACTTTAATGCGGCATTGCAGGACTACAATCACGTTCTTAAATTGAAGCCAAGTGATGTTAATGCTTTGATAGAGCTGGCTAATTTGAGCCTTGCACAGGGCGATAACGATGGTTACGTTGCTAACTTGACCGAAGTGCTAAAAGTAGAGCCTACAAACGCTGAAGTTTTAACCAATAGAGGTTCAGCTTATGCAAAAAGCAGCAAATTTGAAGAGGCGGTAGCTGATTTCGCAGCAGCCATAGCAGTAAAGCCAACGGCAGATTTGTACATCAATCGTGCCAAAGTCAATTTTACAATGAAGACTGATGCGTCTTTTGAGGCTGCAATAAACGATTGCAATGAGGCAGAAAAATTGGGAATGAATGACATGGATCTTTACACTCTTCGGTTGGCATGTAACCAATCAGTGAAAAACTATGCCAATATGGTGAAAGATTACGACAAAATGCTGGAAATAGGCGGCGAAAACATCAATATAATTTTAGGACGTGGCGTTGCTAAATTCCAGATGAACGATTTTAAGGGTGCGGTTGCTGATATGAATATCGTCATTGCCCAAGACCCTAAGAATATAAAGGCTTATCAGGTTCGTGCAACGAGCAAAACAAAGCTAAAAGATACTGCAGGAGCTCAGGCAGACGCAGCAAAGATTAAAGAATTACAAGGCGGCAAATAAGCCTTTGGTTATTAAATTTATTTTATTACGGCTCTGCGATTTTGTTGCAGGGCTTTTTTTTGTTTAAGCCTTCTTATCAACTTTTCAATGCCTCATAATGCTAAAAATAAAACGCCGTTTTAATTTTCTAAAGTGGCGTTTCGTGACGCTAAAACGCCGCTTTGAGAAATTTATGTACCTTTGCAGTTCCGTAAAACGAGCAAGTAGCTAATGAAAAGAGCCAATGAGATAATTATAACCAAACTTGAAGATTTTATTGCCAAGTACTATAAAAACAAAGCAATACGTGGTGGAATTTATTCAGCCATCGGCTTGATTATTTTCTTTCTTGGCTTCAATATTATGGAGTTCTACGGCTACAATTCAAGCGTTGTGAGGACTGTTATCTTCTGGTGTTACATCGTTTTAGCGATTGGCGTTGCCGTTTGTTTGATTGGTTATCCGATTGTGAAGATTTGGCTCGGCAGAAGGAGACTTTCGTATGCTGAAGCGGCAAAAATGATTGGTAAATTCTTCCCTGAAATTGATGATAAGCTGCTCAATCTGCTTGAATTAAAGCAACAACTCAGCGAAACAGACAATCAGCTCCTTGAAGCAAGTATTAAGCAAAAAACTTCTTCACTTTCGCCCATTCCTTTCGTCAAAGCGATTGACAAAACAAAGACTCGTAAATATGGAAAAGGACTTTGTATCACGCTTTTAGCCTTTGGAATTATTGCTTTGTCGTTTCCGCAACTTATAAGCGAGCCTACGCACCGCTATATCAAACATAGTGATTATTTTTCTAAGCCTTCACCATTTTCTTTCCTGCTCCAAACCAAGCGATTGGAGGTAGTGCAGCAGGCAGACTTTGAAGTGGTGGTGAAGATTGAAGGTTCGGCGTTGCCCTCTGAAGCAAACATTGTCATAGAAGGGCAAACCTACATTATGAAACGCATAGACAAGACAACGTTTTCTTATAATATCAAGCAGTTACAGCGGGATATGAGTTTTTTCTTTGAGGCTGTCGGCGTGAAAAGCCAAACCTACGTCCTGAAAGTAAATCCTAAACCGATAATTATTGATATTGAGACTGAGGTTGTTTATCCTGCTTACACCAAACTTCCGTCCGAAAGGCTAACTTCGGCGTCAAACATCAGTGTTCCAAAGGGTAGTGTTATCAAATGGGCTATTCGGACTCGCGATACAAAGAAAGTGATTGTTGATATGGGCGAACGACAGACTGCTTTGGCGATTGACAAGGCTGGACGGACAAAATATGAGGTCAGGGCAATGAAAGATTTTGCTTTTGTGCTGCTTTCGCTTAACGATTTTGTCAATTACTCTGATAGTTTGAGCTTTGCGGTGAGTGTTATTGAAGACCTCTATCCGCAGATTGCCGTTATAGAGCAACGAGACAGCGTTCTGCCGCAAGAAATATTCTTTCGGGGGCAGATAAAGGACGATTATGGATTTACAAAACTTAATTTCAACATATCGGTTTTTGCTTCCGATGATGCCAAACCTTGCATTACAAAGACGGAAGCAATAACAATCAACAACCAAACGCAGGCTCAGGAGTTTTATTTCCAGTATGATTTATCTCAAATAAAGTTAGCGGCTGGTGAAAGGGCAACTTATTACTTTGAAGTCTGGGATAATGACGGCGTAGCAGGCAATAAATCTACCAAAAGTACTGCTTTTGTGCTTGAACTGCCGACTGAAAAGGAGTTAAGAGAGGATTTGGAGCGACAAAATGAACAAATAAAATCGCAAAGTAATCAAACGCTGGACGAAATGAAGAAGATAAAGCAGGAGATTGAAGCTTTGCAGAAGCGACTTCTTGAAAAACGCTCTCCAGACTGGCAAGACTCAAAGCAAATTAAAGACCTGTTGAACCAACAGCAGGAACTGAAGCAGAGAATTGAGAAAATAACGCAGCAAATCAAAGAAAACAATTCCTTAGAGCAACAACTATCACCGCAAGAGCAAGAAATGATAGACAAAGAGAAGGAGATAGAGAAGCTTTTTGAACAACTGATGAACGAAGATGTTAAAAAGGCAATGCAAGAGCTGGAAAAGATGATGCAAAAGCAGATGAACAAGGACGAAATGCAACAAGCGTTGGAGCAAATGAAGCTTTCAAATGAAGAAATCAATAAACAGCTTGACAAAAACCTTGAATTGTACAAGCGATTGGAGATAGAAAAGAAGGCAAATGAGATAATAGATAAATTAAATGAGCTATCACAACAGCAAAACGAACTTTCGCAGCAGCCAAAGCAAGATGTAAAGCAGCAAGAGCAGATCTCACAGGATTTTAAGGATATTCGGAAGGATTTAGATGAGATTCAAAAGAAGTCATCTGAACTTTCTGAGCCGCAAAACATACAAAGGAATCAGCAGAATGAAGAAAAGATACAGCAAAATCAGAAATCAGCCGAGCAGAACCTCAACAAAGGCAACCGAAAGCAAGCTCAACAACAGCAAAAACAAGCGGCTGAGGATATGAAACAAATGGCTGACGAGCTGGAACAGTCAATGGAACAAGCGGATGAAGAACAACTGGCAGAGGATATAAACGAAGTGCGTCAGATATTGAAGAACTTGATAACGCTTTCAAAGCAACAGGAGAGTCTGATAAGCAAATCGAAGAATACATCAGTCTCTGACCCTCTTTATCAGAAGATTATAAATGAGCAAAATAACATTAAGGAAGATATGAAGCTCATTTCCGATAGCCTTTTTGCTATGTCCAAACGCCAGCCTCAGATAACAAATTTCATAAATAAAGAATTGTCGCTCATAGACCTCAATCTGTCAAAATCTATTGAGAATCTGCTGAAGTATAATCAATCAATGTACGCCTCCTATAAAAATCCGTCCGCCTCAAACTTTCAACAATACGCCATGACCTCCATAAACAATTTGGCTTTGTTGCTTGCCGAATCACTAAACAATATGCAGCAGCAGCAAAATAAGCAAAAATCACAAAGCAAATCAAGCAAGGGCAAGCCACAACAAAGCTGCGACAACCCTGGTAACAGTAATAATTCCAAATCACCAAGTCCTAAGAGCATGAGGCAAATGCAGGAGGCTCTCAACAAAGAGATTGAGCGGCTAAAAAAAGAACTTGAAGGGCAGAAACCTCAACAGCAGGGCGGCAAACCTAAGATTGGTGAAGGCTCTCAAATGAATGAAGAGTTAGCACGAGCTGCTGCTCAACAGGAAGCAATCCGTAAGATGATGCAGCAGTACGCCGACCAGCAGAAACAGGCAGGTGGCAAGGCAGCAGGGGATTTGAGCGACCTCTTAAAGCAGATGGAACAGGTAGAAAAAGACATCGTCAATAAGAATATTACTCAGCAGACGCTCAATCGTCAGAAGACTATAACAACTCGTCTTTTGCAGCACGAGAAAGCAGAGCAAAAACGAGAGCAGGAGCAACGCCGTCAATCGCAATCAGGTATTGACAAACCACAACAAAACAACGCCAACTTTGAAGAGTTTAACAAGCTAAAGAAAAGAGAACTTGAGCTTCTAAAACAAATCCCTCCTGTCTTCACTCCTTATTATAAAAGCAAGGTTGATAGCTATTTCTACACCATTTAGCTATTTTAGCATACTCTTGCAGCAATTATAGCAATGCGTATTAGCATATCTTAGCTGTAAGTTTAAGTATGGGCTATCGCATATTCAGGTACGTCAGGCTTTTGGCGTTTTCTGACATTAGAAAAATTTATTGTACTTTTGCAATTCTTTAATGCGTAACAATAATAGTAAATTAAGACAACCTAATGAACATAGCCGCATTGGTATCTGGAGGAGTTGATAGCTCTGTTTGCGTACATCTGCTAAAAGAAGCAGGATATGACCCCACTATTTTCTACATCCGTATCGGTATGGAGGACAAGGACGGCTATATTGACTGTCCATCGGAAGAGGATATTGAGATTACGACCTATATTGCCAAGAAATACGGCTGCAAAATGGAGATTGTATCCCTTCATGAAGAATATTGGGAGAACGTTGTCAGTTATACAATAGAGGCAGTGAAACGAGGGCTGACACCAAACCCTGATATGATGTGCAATAAACTGATAAAATTCGGCAGCTTTGAAAGAAAATGGGGACATTTGTTTGACAAAATAGCCACAGGACACTACTGCACTACAACCGAAATCAACAAAAAGACCTACCTTTCCACCGCAAAAGACAAGGTAAAAGACCAAACATACTTCTTAGGTCAGATAAACTATATGCAGGTATCACGTTTGATGTTCCCAATCGGTCATTTGCTCAAAAGCGAAGTAAGAAAGATTGCTGCCCAAGCTAAGCTGCCGAGTGCCATGCGTAAGGATAGTCAGGGGATATGCTTCTTAGGAAAGATTAACTACAACGATTTTTTGATGCGATATTTGGGACAGAGCAAAGGAAAGATTGTAGAACTTGAGACAGGTAAGGTTTTGGGACAGCATAACGGCTATTGGTTTCATACCATTGGGCAAAGGAAAGGTTTGGGATTAAGTGGTGGTCCTTGGTTTGTGGTAAAGAAAGATATGAATGAAAACGTGCTTTATGTCTCTCAGGGTTACGACCCGGCAACTCAGTATGGCACGACAGTTAATCTTGCAGCCGTTGAGTTCATAACCGAAGATATTTGGGGCGACTTTGAAGACGAGAAAGACATTCTTTTCAAAATCCGTCACACACCCGACTTCACCGCAGGCAAACTTCGCAAACTAAACGACATTTACCGAATAGAATCATCACAAAAGATACAGGGCATAGCCGCAGGTCAGTTCGGCGTCATCTACGATAAAGAGGCTAAACTTTGTCTTGGTAGTGGCGTCATAATTGATGATTAAAATCCTGCCTTTATCTAATCTGCAAGATAGTTTTCCAGCTTAAAGGCGACCGCACCCTTACTTCTCACAAATTTATATAGATATTGTGTGTTAATAATTAGGTTGCCGTTTCTATACATCCAACTAATTGGTCTAAATTTGCTTTCTAAAAAAGTTATTTTCATATCTCCTTTTGGTACTTTGGGTAGAGAAAATTCAATTTCAGAAGTTAGAAGGTCGCTATTCACTATTACATAAATGTCTTTATTCTTTTGCGTAAAGAAAAATTCAGAAACATTCCAGTTATAATAAGCATCCCAATCCGCTTTTATAAATTCCTTTGGAGTATGCTTACTTTCCCATTGCAGAGATACCGAAGCGTTTAAGTCTGTCTCTTCATAATACACCCATATTACATATTTCTTGTTTTTATATAACTTAATGTCAAGCTGACGAGGCTCGTTTGGTAATAAGGTGCTATCTATCAATATTGTTTTAGTAACAAATTCAGATTTAATTATTGTATCTACCTCCCTTATTTCAATTGTTGCCTTATCGTCTGCGGTCAGATATATTGTATATTCCTCACTATATTTTGGCGTTATTTTACTTAACCAGCTTACAGCAAAGTTATCTTCTGTCATTCCTTTCATGGGAGCGTTGCGTGCCCAGTCATAATTTATTATACTATCCTTATCATATTTATTTGCCTCAATTTGACCTCCACTTGCACCATCATACGGCTTTGTTCCATAGATTGCCTCCCCGTTTGTCTCAAGCCAGTCTCCCAAATCCAACAATCGCTCCTGCTGCAACAAAGGTATCTGCCCGTCAGCCGAAGGAGAAACGTTGAGAGTCAAGCCTCCGCCAGCAGCAACCAAAGAAACAAAATGCAGTATCAGCTCTTCGCTCGTCATATAAGAAGACAAATCGGCATTGCGATTAAGCCCAAAAGAACGCGAAAGCCCTCTGCATTCCGCCCAGGGACGACTTTGTTCCTTGATGCCGCTGCTATATTCAGGCGTGAGGTAGCCGTGATTGAAGCCAACGCCCCAACGATTATTGACAATAGCCTCATCACCCACCACATCATAATAATATTGCACCATTTGCTCACTTTCCAGCGTCCGATAATCAAAATCCCAGTCCCCATCAGCAAACACCAAAGACGGCTTAAAGTTATCCACCAACTCTTTGAACTGCGGCTGCAAATGTTCTTTAACATATCGCTCTACGCCAACACTATCCTGCGTCCAAGCAAACAAAGGATTGTTCCATTCCAAGAGAGAATAATAGAGACCGAACTTTAAGTCCTGCTTTCTCACGGCTTCGCTCAATTCTTTGCAAAAATCACGCTTGGGAGCTGTCTCAACGCTGTTCCAACCCTTAGCAAACTTGCTGTCCCATAAGCAATAACCATCGTGATGTTTTGAAGTAAAGACCACATACTTTGCTCCACTTTTCTTAAAGAGCCTTGCCCAGTCATCGGCGTTGAAAAGCTCGGCTCGCAACAGGTTTTTGTAGTCCTCATATTTGAAATCCTCGCCATAAACTCGCTTTTGAAAGTTAATTCTTGCCGTATCATTGGAGATTAACCCCTTATAAAACCACTCGGCATATTGTTCCGCTCCGCTCCATGCAGGAACGCTATACAAGCCATAATGAACAAAAATTCCGAGCTTTGCATCGGCGAACCACGAAGGGTATTCCCTCTGATAGAAATCAGCTTCGGTTTGAGCGAAAGCACAATTCAAATTAGCCATAACGCAAATGGCGGCGATAAATGTTGATAAACGTTTCATATTTCTTGCTTTTAGACTTGCAAAAATACAAAAAAAATTCACAAAACTATTTTATACGACATTAAAACAGCGTTACAACTCATTCAAACGCCGCTTTAACTTGGTGAAAGGCTGTTTGATTTCAACGAAACGCCACTTAAAATATTTTTGATGTACATCTTATTTTAATTTGATGTACATCTTATTTTAATTTGATGTACATCTTATTTTAATTAGACGTACATCTTATTTATTTTTGATGTACATCTTATGAAACTGAAACGCCGCTTTAATAAAATGAAACGCCGTTTCAGAAAACTAAAACGGCGTTTTGGTAAATTAAAACAAGGGTTTGGTAAAGTAAAAGGCTGCTTTGACAAATCAAAGCAATATCTCTATTGATTTATTCTTCCGAAACTTCCTGCATATAGTGCTGATAAGCGGCGAAAACGTTGGCTCGCGTCATTGCTCCTACGAATTTGCCTTTGTCAGTAACTATTATGGTGTAGCGGTCTGAGCCTTTGAACTTGTTAATTATCTTATCCATTGAGTCATTGATGTCTGCAATGAAATGAGGTGAATATCGCATAAAGTCAGTTACCTTATATTTATGGTAAAACTCAGGTTTGAAAAGCAGATGTCGCACATCGTCAAGCACAACTATGCCAAGAAAAGTACCGTCCTTCTCTACAACAGGAAAAAAGTTACGAGAAGAAACTTCAACCGCCTTAACGATGTCCCCTAACTTATCACCAGGGTAAAGTTTCACGAAGTTATACTCTATTATCTTGCTCTTGTCAATGAGTTGTAACGCATTGCGGTTTTTGTCGTGGGTTACCAAAGTACCAGCTTTGGCAAGGCTTTCGGTATATATTGAGTACTTGGTCAAAGGCTTTACCACAAGATAAGCCATTGTCGTTGCAATCATAAGAGGTGCAAACAAGGCATAGCCACCCGTTATTTCGGCAATGAGAAAGGTCGCTGTCAGAGGGGCATGCATTACTCCAGCCATCACAGCCGCCATTCCCACCAAAGCAAAATTACTTTCAGCAACTTCAATCATACCCGTAAGATTTATAACTCTTGCCACAAAGAAGCCAACGAAACCTCCAATGAATAAAGACGGGGCAAACGTTCCACCAACCCCTCCTGCCGAAAGGGTAACTGATGTAGCAAAGGCTTTTAAGAAGATTATGGCAAGCAGAACTCCCAAAAAGAGCCACGTATTATTCCGATAGTCAAAAAAGAAGCTGTTTTGCAGCAAAGCTTCCGTGTCATTAGCCAGCAGATTGTTCAAAGCCGAGTAACCTTCACCAAAAAGAGGAGGAAATAAGAAGACAAGCACACCAAGAATAGAGCCTCCAATGATAAGTCTTTCCCATTGCTTCAAATGCTTAAAGAGTTTGCCAACCCATTTGTTTATTCTCAAAAAGTAAAGTGAGATAACCGCTGCAATAATCCCCAAAATCATAAAAGGGATAATCTTAGCCAACTCAAAAGGTGTGGTAACGGTATAAACAAATTCAACGTCCTGCCCAAGGAAAAAGTAAGAAACCATTGCCGAAGTTATAGCCGATATGAGCAAAGGAATAGTCGTTGTCATCGTTAAGTCAAGCATAAGCACCTCAAAGACGAACAATATCCCCGCAATAGGAGCTTTGAAAGCGCCTGCAATAGCTCCAGCCGCTCCACAGCCCAACAATGTCAGCATACATTTATAATTCATTCGGAAAAAACTGCCTATATTTGACGCAATAGCACTTCCCGTTAGCACAATAGGAGCTTCTAATCCCACAGAGCCACCAAAAGCCACCGTGAGTGAGGACGTGAGCATTGAACTATAACAATGATGCCGCTTCATTTTACCTTTTCTCATTGAAATAGCATAAAGAACCTTCCTTACTCCGTGAGATAAATCGTCTTTAATGAAGTATTTTATCACAAGCACGGTCAGCGTTATTCCTATCATTGGGTAGGCAAGAAATAGGAAGTTGGCAGTGCTTTTTGAGAACCACGACAGGTTAGTTATTAGCATATAGGTGTAATGTACAGTATTTTTGAGCAGCACAGAGGCTAAACCGCAGAATATACCAACCAAAAAACTCAATACAATCATCGTTTGCTGCTCTGAAAGATGCTTCATCTTCCACCGCATTAGACCTTTGTAGTATTGATTAAAGTCTTGTTTCCAGTTAACTTTTTTCGCAAAAATCATAGTGCAAAGATAAGATAAAAACATATACATTAAATAAAACGTAATTTTTTTTTCATTTCTATCTCTCTTTGTATGAGCAAGTAAGAACAACATAAAGACAAAATTATTAGATATAATGTAAAATAGATTTGGCAGTTTGACAAAATAGTTGTACTTTTGCAGCGTCTAATTTTAAAAATTATTATCGTATGAGAAAATCTTATTTGTTTCCAACGTATTTTCAGAAAATCGGTTGGATAATTGTGTTGCCTTTATTGGCGTGGTTGTTGGTTCAATTTGTCTTTGGCATTGATTTGGACTTTGAGTTTATGATGCCTGCCTTCATCACGGGAGAAGGACTCTTTAAAACAGGAATTAAGTATTTTGCAATGGCAGAAACAACGCTTATTTCAACGGGCTTCCCTATCCTATTCGTCATCGGGTTAAGCTTTATTGCTTTTGCTAAAAGAAAAGATGAAGATGAGTATATAGGCAAAATCCGAGAGCAATCTTTGGTTTGGGCTATGATTGTAGGATATAGCTTTTACATTTTCCTCACTCTGTTCATCTATGGTTTCATGTACTTATATGTAAAACCATTTATGATGCCTCTTTTCCTGATTTTGTTCATCTGTAAGTTTAATTACGAGCTTCATTGCTTGAAAAAATTGACTAAAAATGAAGAATAAAATCAGGATAGAGCGAGCTGTGCTAAACATTTCGCAGCAGGAATTAGCCGAAAGGGTCGGTGTGAGTCGCCAAACAATCAATGCCATTGAGTTAGAGAAGTATGTGCCTTCGGCGTTGGTCGTTATGAAGATTGCTTATACCTTTGGCAAGTCGGTAAATGACGTCTTTGAACTGGAAGACAAAGATTGGCAGTAGCAATCTCAACAATCCTTACACCACTTTTAACAACCACATTAATCAAACGGCGTTTCAATTCAACGAAATGCCGTTTATTTTTGCTGGTTAGGCATCATAAATCTCTGCCATTTGCTACGGTAGTTCTCTACGTTATCATCAATGATTCCTTCCATATCAGAAGGCTTAGCCAAATGGCTTTCTAAGATTTTACCCTCTGGGGACAGCAAAATAAAGGTTGGAAAGTCGTTGATATGAAACTTATCCAGCATATCCCAATTAAGGTTAAAGTGTAACATATCAAAGGTATATCTGCTGCCTACTTTAGTATTTTTCACAAAATTATACAAAGCGTCAAGTGAAGGGTCAAAACTGATGACCACAATCTTAATGCTGTCTTTTAGCTTGTCATAAAGCAGGTGGATTGTCTCCAATTCACGGCGACAAACGACATCTTTCACCTTAACAAAGCACAAAATAACAGGTTTTTCGTTTAGCATAGACTTCATATTCACCTTTTCGCCCTCGGCATTAGCCAAAATGAAATCCTCTATTTCCACTCCATTACTTATGTTTTGCAAATAGGTTTTTATGTTTTGAGCGATTGCTTTATGCTTTTCAAATTTGGTCTTGCCAATAAAAACATCTATCAGCTTCATAACTCCATTGCGGTCAGTACCTTTTGTGAAGAATGCGTCCCTCATTCCTTTTAGGAAAACCAATTCACGGAAAACCTCGTTTTTTAGCACGCTGTCCGTTCCCAAAGAGTCTATCATTGTTTCAAATTGCTGATTCTCTATCCATCTTTCTACTACCATTGGCGGCATACTTTTGTTGCCGTGAGCAATGTAGTCTTCAAAGATGAGGTTAAAGCAATCCATATAACCTATGTTGGCATACTCAATCGGTTTGTCGGCAAAAAGGTCTGCCTTCATCTTCTCTCGGTTCAACAAACCTAAGGAATAGAGTAATTGAGAGGTCTCATATTTAACATAGGTTGCAAAATAAGACGTATCAGAACTATCATTGATAAACTGAGAGGTAAAGGTGGCAAGCGAATCCCTTATAGCCTTAGGTCTATTGAGCATAAGGCGGTCAAGGCGACTTGCTACAAAGTTTTCAAATCTTGCATCAAAGTCCGATATACGCCTGTTTAGTTCCAAGCTATCACTGATAATCTCTATCGGTAATATGATTTTGTGGGCATAGAAGTTTAGACTATCGGCAATGTTATAGTTAAAGGGGTGAATGTACAGGTTATAAATTGTTCCTCTTTGAGCTAAGAAGCTATACTGATAGTTGTCTATGCGAATGATAAGAGGTGTTACATCGTCAAGTGTGAGTTTGAAGGTAAAGAGAGAGTCATCGGGGGCAACGACATATTGCCCGGCTTCTTTTTCAAGGTTGGATATTTGGTCGGTTGTTTCATAGATGCGAATGGTCTTGCCCCCTATTCCAACTCCCCTACCCTCTATCGTTACGTTTTGAGCAAAAAGATTAAGCGAAAAGAAGCTAAACACAAACCAAAGCAAAAGAAACTTGCTCGAACCCCAAATCTTCTTCATTATCTTCATTGATTCGTCCTGTTTCATATTACCTCTTTCTTCCAAATTACGCTGAATGAAGACGCAATCCGTAAGTTCGGCGTTACCACAAGCAACATCTTCCGCAAGGGCATGGCAAGACGGAGCACCACAAACACAACAATCGGTCTGAGGAAGACGAGTCATTATCTGCCTTATTGTATTGAGCTTTTCCAAAGCAACATTTATATTTTCGTCAAGCACCATCATTGAACGCGGAAGTATTTGCCCCACCGCCATGTTGTCTAACAGATAGTCCTTATAGTTATTGATGTCCTTGTTGCGGTCAATTTCTCCGTTGCGTTCTCGGTTGGCAAGCTGCTTTGCTCGTTGTGCAATCCTCTCTTTTATCAAAAATCTATTGCCACAAGTCAATATACCACCCGGACAGCCCTGATCACAGGCTCTTAATTCCAAAAAGTCTACTCCTGTAACCTCTTCGTCTTCTACTTTCTCCAAAAACTCGGTAACATTCTTTATCTCATCAATAGCATAGGACTTTTTACATAAGGCAGTCCTCTTTTCACCATTGGTAAGTGAATACATAATGCCATCAGAAGTAACAT
This sequence comes from Bacteroidales bacterium, assembly GCA_031260565.1. Taxonomy (GTDB): domain Bacteria; phylum Bacteroidota; class Bacteroidia; order Bacteroidales; family P3; genus JAISGN01. The sequence continues at coordinate 8,279 of JAISLH010000045.1, read as the reverse complement.
CGTTGGCAGAAACCTTTGTCTCAAAGTTCTTGCCTTTCTTCTTAATTTCCTTATATACCTTATTATACATAAAATCCATATTGATAACACCATCAACCGATGATTTAGTTTCTCCAACAGGCGATTTGGTAGCGGCAATCTTTGCTGCACAAGGAGTTATGTAAAACAAACCTATCTCTTCTGACTTTATATTTTCGCCATTATCCAAAAGCTTTTTGCGAATATAGGCAGCGGCAAAATCAACAGGGGCTTTGGTGGCAATAAGATTATTAACTAAGGCAGGGAATTTAACCTGTATCAACCGCACAACAGCAGGGCAATATGTGGAAATAAGAGGTTTATGTTCCTTATGTTTGCCTGCGTAGGCGTTGCGAGCTAAGCAATGAATGGGAGCAGCCGTTTCTACCTCAACAATATGCGTAAAGCCGATGTCAAGCAAGATAGAATAGACTTGAGAAGCCTTTATATCCTCCTGAAACTGCCCAAGGAAGACAGAAGGAACAAGAATAACGCGGTGTTTATAATGATATATATCTTCAAAATCGTCTTGTGCCACAAACACAGCCCCAGTTGGACAACCCTTATAGCACTCTCCGCAATCTATACAGCGGTTTGCGTAAATCGTAGCCTTGCCATTACGAACCCGTATTGCCTCCGTAGGGCAGTTTTTCATACAATGAGAACAACCTATGCAACGTTGCTTGTCTATATTTAATGCATGATAAAAATATGTCCGCATTGCACCGACATTATTGGCTGATGTATTGTTGTCGTTATCACTCATAGCTCCATTAGAATTTCACCGTCATTGTTATCTCCGTACCAACGTTTATCTGTGTCTTTATGTCAAGTTCATCAACGTTATTTTTGATGTTTGGCAATCCCATTCCTGCTCCAAATCCCATTTCTCTAACCTTCGGGGACGCTGTTGAATAACCCTCCTGCATAGCCAAAGCAACATCAGGTATTCCAGGACCTTTATCGGCAATCTTTACAATAATTTTTTCTCCGTCAATATCAACGTAAATCGTTCCTCCGTAAGCGTGAGCAATAGCATTAACCTCCGCCTCATAGACCGCAACCACAACGCACTTTATCTTGTAAGAGTCAATGTTTAATTGCTTCAAAGTTTTCTTTATAGAACTTGAGGCTGTCCCTGCATTGGCAAAATCGCTTTCAACTATCGTATATTCAAAGTGCATATCTGTAATATTTTTTTAGTATATAGATTTCAAGCCTTGTGTGTAAAGCATGCCAGCCGCCCGAAAGAGCGAATACTTGCATTGTAACAGCACAAGCCCCTCCTCTTCGGCTATTTCAATCATTTCATTGGTAACATTTTTATTGCGAACAAACAACACAGCTTCCACGTTTGCCATTTCAGCTGTCCGAATGGTCTGAATATTACATAAACCTGTAATCAACAAAACCCTGTCTGCCTGCTTCAACGTCAGCACATCACTCATTAAATCCGAAGCAAACCCGAAATCTACTTCTGTATCAGCCTGTCTTTCACCCGTTACAAAGGTTGCATCTACCAATTCTGCTATCTCTTTTATCTTCATAGTTTGAAATTATGTACTTTTTTCAGGCTGCAAATTTATAATTTTTTTCCGTTATCAGACATAAAATGATAGACTTTTTGCAAAAAAAATGTGATATGAATAAAACGCAGCTTCTAAATGAGAGCAAATTATCGTGCAATAAATCTTAAAAAAGAAGAGATAATGAAGCATAAAAATAAGGCTCTGATTTACACCAGAGCCTTAAAATTTCACCAACAGGCTTCAATGAATGAGTAGCTTATTTGTTCTTTTTCTTAACCATATCGCTAAATTCGTCAATGCTAATGGTCTTTTTGGCAGATGTGATAGTTGCCTTCAAGGCTTCAATCAACTTATTTTCATAGATATAATCAAAGACTTGGCGTGTCTGCTCTTTATTTTGTAAAAGGTTAGTGGCAATTTTCTCCATTGAGTCTGCCCTTGCCTTCTTGTCTTCTTCACTTTCACCCTCCATAACAGGAAAATAGTTTGCCAACAATGACGTTTTATAATACTCTTTTATCTCTTCCTCCGTTACGGATATACTTTGCTCTTGGACAATCTTACCTTCAATCATCTGCCATTTAATAGAATCACGATAAGCGTCATATTCATTAAATACCTTCGCCTTTTCAAGCTCATCCTGCATTGAAGAAGCAATCCAACGTTTTAGAAAGTCGTCAGGCAAGTCTATTTTGACCGAATCAATCAACGCTTTGCTAACATCGTTAAAGAAATAGCGGTCGGCTTCTCTTGCATAAGTGCCGCTTAAATCCTGTTTTGCCTTTGCCTTAAAAGCTTCTACCGTTGTTATATCCTGTTTTGGATAAGCCATTTCAAAGAATTCCTCATTCATTTCAGCAAGTGTAACGCTTGAAATAGAGGTCGGCGTAAATTTGACTTCGGTTATGGTATCGGCTTTCTCAATATCCATTTTCAACATTGAGGCTCTGTCTGTTGCGTCCTTAAAAGCCTTCTGCACATTGAAACAAACGCTTTCATTAACTTTCGTTCCAACGACCTTTTTCTTAATAGTCTCCAAGGCAATCTTATCAACGGAGAATGAAGTTGTTATTTTAGTTTCATCTTCCTTTACATTACCCTCCTCATCGCATATTTGCATTTCACCAAACACCACATCAGTCTCGCCGATAGCCTCAGGGCTTTCAAATTTACCAAACCTGCGTCTTATATCTTCAACAAATTTATTCAGCATATCTTCCGTTGGCTCAATGGTATAGTATGTTGGCTTTATCGCCTTCAAGTCAAGTTCAAACGAAGGTTGCAATCCTACCTCAAAATAGAAGTTATAATCGCCTGCATGGTCAAAATTCAAACCCTTGTTTTTGTCTTCAACGGGCAAAGGCTCGCCTAAAATCTTAAGTTTCTCTGTATCAATAAAGTTATATAGACTATCGTTGAGCATTCTCTGTATTTCCTCAGCACGAATCGGCTTTTCATACATCTTCTTCACCAATCCGACAGGTACTTGTCCCGGTCTAAATCCGGGCATTTTTAGTTCCCTGCGATACTTCCTCAGTTGCTCATCTACTTTTGTCTGATAATCATCAACGACAAGTTCAATACGGATTTCCGCAGTCAAATTGCCTGTCATTTCTTTTGTAACGTTCATATCGTCAATTATTTGTTAGTTAAAATACTCCTTCAAAATGAGGTGCAAAGATACAACATTATTTTTACATAGCAGCAAAACAGAGTGATAAATCGCCATTTTGAGAAAACCAAAGCAATGAATTGGCAAAACAAAATCTTAAAATTGTCTCCCAAAATTGGCAAAATAATTACATCTTTATCTCACTTTATTTACACAAAACACTCATTAAAAACAGCGAAATTTGACTAAAAAAAATTAGAAATTAAGGCTAAAAGTATCATTTTTTCACTTAATTTCGGCAAAATTTCACCTCATCAGAATGAAACGCCGTTTTAATTTTCTAAAGTGGCGTTTCGTGACGCTGAAACGCCGCTTTAATTTTGGTAAAAAGCACGAAAAAGGGGATAAAATACTATATTATCCCCATAAAGTGATATATTGCGTTATTGCAATAAGGTTACATAAAATTTATACAAAATTGTCACGTTCGCATCTGCGAAAAGCGATATTTTTTAATGGTATTTTGGTGCATTAAATCTGTAATTTGCATTGACGTTTTTTGATATTGTTTTGTCATAAGTTTATCATGTTTTGGTTGTGCAAAAGTACAAAAAAAATTCTTTACAATAAGGCAACAAAATTACCATTGTTTTATTTTGCTTAAATCCAAATATCATAGTCACTTATTACAACTTTATTGCCGTATTTTGCAACATAAAGGATTGCAGAAGAAGAAAGAAAACTTTGGTAGTATTAAGTTTTGTTGTACCTTTGCAGCGTGAAAATACAGAAAGACACTCCAATAATTCTACCATTAGTATCGCTACGATTTGTGTTTGCAATTATGATATTATTGCATCATTTAGGTTTGTTTGATAATGGCTTTATCGGGGTAACATTCTTTTTTATGTTAAGCGGGTTTGTGATTGCACTGAGTTATGAAGACAAAATTGTAGAGCAAAGAATAACCCATAAAGAGTTTTTCATCAAACGTATTTTTAGACTTTACCCCTTGCATATTGTTTGTTGGATAATTGCAATTTGTTTATCACAGCTTAGTTCTTTTACTTTGACAAGGGTTGGCTTATCTTTCTTTAACCTGTTTTTATTTCAAAGCTGGATACCCATACGCAGTATTTACTATTCTTTCAATGCTGTTTCGTGGTGTTTATCTGACCAGATATTTTTTTATTTTGCCTTTCCTTTTATAGTAGTTCTCATAAACAGGATAGGAAAAAGGAAATCTTTTTATTGCTTTGCCTTTATTGCCGTTTGCTTTTTTCTATCAAGCTTCTTTGTTTCCGATAAGTGGGTGCAAGCTGTTTATTATATTTTTCCCTTATCTCGTTTGATTGACTTTCTGCTTGGAATCTTTTTGTATTATGCTTATAAGCGTATAAGGCAATGCAAAAATTATACGATGAAGGGTAACACACAAATATCTATTAAAAACAGTTTGATTGAAATATTGGTGTTATTGATTTTTGTTGCCTTTATGGTTTGTGATACTAAAGTGCCTATACTTTATGTTTATGGGATGTATTATTGGCTTCCGATGTCTTTGTTGATACTTGCCTTTGCCTGTCTTAACAATAGAAAAGGGATAATGTCTTATGTGCTGTCCCGTAAAATTTTTGTTTCATTAGGCAATATAAGTTTTAGCTTTTATATGATACATACATTGGTTATCCAAATTGTAGATAGGGTCTTTGTGAAGGCAGGCTTAAACTTGGAATGGTATATGAGGCTTGCTATTGTTCTTGTGTTAGCAACAGGTTTTGCATTTTTGCTTGAAAAGAAGTATGAAAAGCCCCTGTATAAATATTTAACAAATAGATATAGCAGAAAAAGAATACAGCAGTTATGAGCAAAAGAAGCATAATCATTTTTACATTACTTACTCTTGTTCTCTTGTCTTTCCAAACCGACAATGAGAAGAAAAGAAATGTTGTTGTTGTCTCCAAAAGTCTTATGACCCTTTGCGTTTATGATGATAATGTTTATGAAAACGCAAATGCAAAGTTGCTGGCAACATATCCTATTGCCTGCGGAAAGAACTTAGGGAACAAAACCAAGAAAGGCGATATGAAAACTCCCGAAGGCAGGTTTAGAATAATTCAAATACAAAACGCATCTTCTTGGACGCACGACTTTCACGATGGAAAAGGAGAAGTAAAAAACGCTTACGGCAAATACTTTCTGCGATTGGAAGTAAAAGGATTTTCAGGCATAGGAATACACGGCACTCACGACCCTTCATCTATCGGAAAAAGAGTAACAGAAGGCTGCATTAGACTAAAAAATGAAGATTTGAATGAGTTAGTTAAACTTGTTGCACTGGGAAGTGTTGTTTATATAACGCCAGAACAATAGACAGGCAAGCCATTGAGTGAAATGGTGATATTAAAAAAATATATTACCTTTGCATTCTCTTAAAAGATAGGAACATAATGCAGATAGAAGTATTAAAATCAAAAATACACAGGGTTAAAGTAACTCAAGCCGACCTTAATTATATCGGAAGTATAACCATTGACGAAGATTTAATGGACGCTGCTAATATTATTGAGAACGAACGCGTATATGTAGTGAATATGAACAACGGAGAAAGGTTTGACACGTACGCTATCAGGGGAGAACGCACAACAGGCGTTATCTGTCTCAACGGAGCTGCTGCCCGCTTGGCACAGGTCGGCGACATCGTTATAATAATGACCTTCGCTTCAATGGATGTTGAGCAGGCGAAAAAATATAGACCGACCGTAATCTTCCCTGCCGATAACAAACTGCAATAAGTGAAGACAAAAATCAAACAAGTCGCCCAAATTTTATTCTTTTTCGCACTCGGTGTTGGATTTATCTGGTGGTTTGTAGCAAAATTGTCGGAGCAAGAAATCAGCGAACTCTTTGAAAGCATACGCAGAGCCGACTATTTTTGGGTAATTGTGGCATTTTTGATTTCAATAGCCAGCTGTTATGTGAGAGCGGTGCGATGGAAACAATTATTAAAGCCTATTGGTTACGCAAATGTCAGTATCAGTCGTGCATTTCTCGCCATTATGAGCGGATATTTAACCAACTTGGCAATACCTCGTCTGGGAGAAGTGATACGATGTGCCTGCTTGCGAAAATCAGATGCTATCCCAGTCGAAAAAACTCTCGGCACGGTGATAACAGAACGTATCATTGACCTGATTCTCTTTGCCATAATATTTTTTGTAGCCGCTATTTTGGAATTTAGTCTGATTAAAGATTACATAAAGACCAATCTTGACGCAACAATCTGGGAGAAAGCAAAAACTTTATTGCTCATCGTTGCAATTTTATCCGCATTAGTCATCATTTTTGTCCTCATTGCGAGAAAAAAGATAAGACAAACCAAATTTTTCATCAAGCTAAGTTCCATCTTTGCAGGACTATGGCAAGGAATGAAAAGCATATTTCACTTGCAGAAGCCACTTTTGTTCATTTTCTATTCGTTTTTGATATGGTTTCTCTGGATATGTGGCACGTGGGCGGTGTTTAAGTGCGTTCAAAGTACGTCTGCTTTAGGTTTCACGGCGGCTCTTGCCGTTACTGTCCTGTCTGCTTTTGGACCAATGGTAACTCCCGGAGGAATAGGGCTGTATCCTGCCATTTTTGCCCAGACTTTGCTCTTATATGGTGTCGTTAAACCGATAGGATATGCCGCCGGCTGGCTATCTTGGCTCGTTTCTCAGATAGCAAGTGCTGTCTTTGGTTTGGCGGGCTTTGTCTATTTTTCAAAAAATACTAATAACATTAAAAATAATACCGCTAATGACCCCCTTAGAGAGACTGAATAGCAAAATTGTAGGACTAAATGAGCTGCAAATCCTGCTAAAAACTTGGAAATCGGCAGCAGATAAAATAATCTTCACAAATGGTTGCTTTGACATCGTACATTGTGGTCATATAGACTACTTATCCCGTGCGAAGGCTTTGGGAAACAGGCTGATAATAGGAGTAAATAGTGATAATTCCGTTAGAAAACTCAAAGGAGATGCCCGCCCGTTGCAAGCGGAAAGGGGTAGGTTGATGCTTCTTGCTGCTTTTGAGTTCGTTGATGCCGTTATTTTGTTTGATGAGCCGACCCCTTACAATTTAATTGCCGCCATTAAGCCGGATGTTCTCGTTAAAGGCTCAGATTATAGCGAGAAAGAGATAGTTGGTTACGACATCGTGCAATCTTACGGCGGAAAAGTGGCAACAATTCCCTACTTGGAAGGTTTTTCTACCAGCAAAATCATAGAAAAAATCCTGCAAAATTAAACTTAGTTTCCTCCTCAAAAAAGCAAGTTGCCGACTTGTTGAAAACTAAGTGCCGACTTTTGGGTAAAAAGTCGGCATTTTATTTAAATAAAGTGCCGACTTCTTGGGCAAAAGTCGGCATTTAATTTACACAAAGTCCCTACTTCTGATTATCAAGTACTTACAAAGGGGTAAAAAGCAGGCATTTTTTTTTGTGAGAAGTGCCTTTTAATTCAATATTTTTTTTGTACTTTTGCGGCGTAAAAAAATACGTTTAATGTTATGGAATACTTAACTATTATTATCTTTACGGTCTTTGTCAGCAATATTATCCTGACGCAGTTTTTAGGACTTTGCCCATTTTTGGGACTTTCTACCAAGATTAGTACAGCACTCGGTATGGGGGCTGCAGTTATCTTCGTTATGGCGTTATCTACTCTGGTTACGTTTTTGGTAGATGACCTGATTTTAATACCTCTTGGGGTAGGTTTTTTACGTACTATCGCCTTCATTTTAATTATTGCTGCCTTAGTGCAAATGCTTGAGATTATTTTGAAGAAAGTCAGTCCTTCTTTGTATCAAGCCTTAGGGGTTTTCCTACCTCTTATCACTACCAACTGTGCAGTTCTGGGTATTGCTATTGTTGCTGCCGATAAAGGTTTAGGACTTCTGTGGGGACTTGTATATACTGTCGGTATTGCGGTAGGTTTTACTGTTGCCATTACACTTTTTGCTTCTATCCGCGAACATATTGAGCTCATGGGAGTACCTAAGGGGATGAAAGGTATGCCAATCGCACTTATCACAGCAGGAATCCTTGCTATGGCGTTTATGGGCTTCGGCGGTTTGGT
>JAISLH010000028.1 GCA_031260565.1 Bacteroidales bacterium | reverse complement strand
ACCAAAGAGGTAAAACTTTATCATTTCTTTTTATACCTCAACCTCTCTCAATCCTTTGCCCTGCTGTAAAAATTAGTAAATTTTAGTTAATTCAACTTTTATTACTAACTTTGCAGTCTTAAAAACAGAGAAAAAAATGAACAGTGATTATCAATACTCACCTCGTAAATTCAATACCTTGCCTCCCGTATGCAAGAATATGATTATTATCAACATCATTGTCTTCTTTGCCTGCTGGGTGCTGGGAACGAAGAATTCAATAAACCTTGAGCAGTATTTAGGACTGCATATCTATGCCTCGTCCTATCATCACGTTTGGCAGTATATCACTTATAGCTTTGTGCATGCCAATTTAAGCCATTTGTTCCTCAATATGTTTGCTTTCTGGATGTTTGGAGCTATTTTGGAGAATATATGGGGTGCAAAGAAGTTTGTTATCTATTGTTTGGTGGCGGCTCTTGGGGCAGCCATTGCACAGCAGGTTACTTACTACTTTGTGTATAAGGATTTGATTGACGAGATAACCAACATTGCTTCATCAAATGTGTCCTTTGTCAATACTGGAAAGGATATTATATCCAAGTCTATGTACATTGAGCAGGCTACAAACATCCTTGACAACATCAATACGGTAGGAGCTTCTGGTATTGTCTTTGGTGTGTTGCTGGCTTTCGGCTTGATGTTTCCAAACAATTACATTTACTTAGGTTTTCTTGTGCCAATAAAAGCCAAATGGTTTGTTATAGGATATGTATTGATTGAGTTGTATAATGGTATTGTAGGCACGGCTGATGGTATAGCGCATTTCGCTCATTTAGGTGGTGCTTTAGCTGGCTTTATTCTTATAATGATTTGGAACAAGGGTGTTAAACACCTCTTCCATTAGGCAATGGATACAGATAAAAGCAAACAACACAACGACCAATTTGTCATTGCTTACCTCCATTGCTTGCAGCAAGCGGAACAGACGATAAAGTGGGCTGTTCATTTTGCCAATCTTCTTGATAAGGGCTTAATTCTGCTGCATATTTCCGACAAACAATATACTCAAGTCTCGCCTGACGAAGCCGAAAAGGAGTTAAAGACGTTGAATAATCAAATAACAGCCGTCAAAACTCATTCATATATTGCATTGAAAGGTAAGACGAAGGAGATAATTCATTCTTTGGGTGAGGCTTTGTCGGCAGTGCTGATAGTAACATCGGTCAATAATGAACAGCAAAGCAATAGCCATACTCTCAATTCGCCAAAGCAAGTAATCAAAAACTTCTCTACTTCCCGCATAGCTTACTTCGTCTTTGGCTCACAGGCAACAATAAAACCTTTTGACAACATTGTCTTACCCCTCAATATGCTTAGGGAAGCAAAAGAAAAAGTCTTGTGGGCGTCTTACTTTGGCAGGTTTGCTCAAAGCCAGATAACCATTTTCCATAAGCAATACAAAGACGAGTTTCATCAACAACAGCTTAATTATAACCTGAAATTCGCTTCCAATATGCTTACAAAATTCAACATTAACTTTAATTTGATAGATTGTCCCAAGAATTCAAAGTCAGATTTAGACGTTGCGGCATTGGAATACGCCGAAGGCAGCAACTGCAATTTGGTTATCTGCCAAACAACCAAAAACAAAAGTTTTATAGATTTCTTTTCGCCGCTTTCCGAGTTACAAGCGTTAAAACATTCTCAACATATACCTATTCTGTTTCTCAATCCGAGGGAAGATTTGTTTGTGTTGTGTGAATAGAATTGTCCTTGCGGGCTTCGGCTATTGAAGCGTTGAGTTCAAAACCAACCAAAAGTATAAAGCAATTAAGGTATATCCAACTCATAAGGACTATCAACGCTCCTATTGAGCCGTAAAGCACGTTGTAATGTGAGAAATTACGGATATAAAAGTTAAATCCCTGAGTCGTTAATATCAAAAGCAAGGTTGCTATCATTGCTCCTGCCGAAATAAAACGAGAACCTTTCTTACGGATTGGAGCAATGTAATAAACGGCAGCAAAAATAAAATATATCAAACCGATAAGTAGCGTCCATTTTATAGTCCTCAAAAGAAACAACTGCATACCCTGATTGATGTAACCATTGCTTATGAGATATGCTGTAAAGGATTTGAAACCGACAATGAGGCTAAAGGCAAATATCATCACAAGACCTATCAGCAGGATTAAAACAAGACTCAACATACGTCTCTTAAACCATTTTCTCTTCTCTTGTTGGCTAATCTGTTTTGACTGGTTGAACGATATTAAAACGGCATTTATTCCATTGGAAGCCACATAAAGAGAGGTTATAAAACCAATTGACATCAGTCCATTATGCTTTCGCACTATTATATCGTCAAGAATATCGGCGGCTTGTAGATAAAGGGCTTCAGGAAGCAGTTCTCGCAGCAGTTCATAGAGTTGAACATATAACTTAGAGATAGGAATATAAGGAAGGAGAGTAAAAAAGGCTAAAACTAAAGGAAAGATTGCCAAGATAAAATGGAAAGCGGTAGCGGCAGCTCTTTGATTTAGACCACTGCGATGGACACCATTGATAAAGAATTTGGCAACATCAAAGACTGGCATCTTCTGTAAGCCCGGCAAAGTTACGTTTCGCGAGAAATGCAATACCTCTCTCACGGGGCGAAAGTAGATAATCTTTCTTATGATTTGCCTGTTTTTTTTCATCCTACCTTACCTGTCGGCAACAAGACTTAAATCAAGGCTATGTATCTGATGAGTTAAAGCCCCTACGGAAATGAAATCAACACCCGTCTCGGCAAAAGCCCTGATTGTTTGTTTGTTTATGCCACCGGAAGCCTCCGTTTCATAGCGATGATTGATAATTTTGACGGCTTCACAAAGGTCTTCCACCGAAAAGTTGTCAAGCATTATGCGGTCAATCTTTCCAATGGCAAGCACCTTATCTAATTCTGACAAGTTGCGAACTTCAATCTCTATCTTCAAAGGCTGCTTGGTGGTTACAAAATCGTAAGCCATAGTAATAGCCTGCTCAATCCCTCCTGCGAAATCAACGTGGTTGTCCTTCAACATAATCATATCGTACAGCCCTATGCGATGATTGCAGCCTCCTCCGGTCTTTACGGCGTATTTTTCTAACAATCGCAGCGTTGGAGTGGTCTTTCGTGTATCCAAAAGTCTTGCCTTTGTGCCTTCAATCAGTGCTACATACTCGGCTGTCTGCGTTGCAATACCGGAAAGTCGCTGAATATAGTTCAAAGCCGTTCTTTCAGCTGAAAGAATGCTCCGAGCCTTGCCACCGATTGTGAAAACAATATCACCTTTTGCTATCCTGTCTCCATCTGTCTTAAAAGCAGTGAAGACCAATGAACTATCAACTGCTTCAAACACCATTTTAGCCACCTCAATTCCACAAATAATACCCTCTTGCTTAGCCACAAGACGAGCCTTGTTTGTTTCCTTTTCACCAATGCAACAAAGGGAAGAATAGTCCCCACTTCCAATGTCTTCTTGCAAGGCTTGCAGGATATGATTCTTTACGTACGCTGTATCTATCATTGCTTTAATTGTCTTTTGTTTGCTATTATTTTTGCTTGTTACGCCATTGCAAAGGTAATAAAATCTACGAACATCATTTTAAGAGCAAAGAAAAATTGCAAAAAACACCTCATT
>JAISLH010000105.1 GCA_031260565.1 Bacteroidales bacterium | reverse complement strand
TTCGGTAGGTATATACCAAAAATTCGGTAGGTATATAGCAAACGAAAATTTGGTATATACCAAACGAGCAATAGGTATATACCTACCGAATTTTTGGTATATACCTACCGAATTTAAAGCGGTGTTTGGTTAAAATAAAACGGCGTTTGGCTAAGTTAAATCGGCGTTTGGGTGAAATGAATGAAAACATTGTCTAAATAAAAGAAGGCACGAGTTTTACTGATTTTGAAATTATTTGTACTTTTGCAGCCTTGTATTTGAGTGGATTATTAGAAAAATTTAACAAAACATCTTATGGATAAAGTAAAATGCGACAAATGCGGTTCGGATAATTTTCCTAATTCAAAGTATTGTATGTCTTGTGGTTATGAGATGCCCAAGCGAGAACCTGAGCCTGAGCAAGAACAATATATTGAGGTGGTTAGGTATCCCAAAATCAAGTTAAAAAAGAGTGTAAGAGGGGTTATAATTGGCTTTGTTGTCATGGCAATTATTTCGTATGGTGTTCAATATTATTTAACCTCCAATTCTATTGATAAACAATTGGGACTTATTGCCTCAGAATGGAATAAAAATTTGCCGATGATGGTTGATGCAGCTACGAGGCTTGACAATATGATGGTACTTCCCCAGAAAACTTTGCAATATACTTACACCGTCAGCGTGTTACTTGAAGACATAACCATTGATACAGCAGAATTGAAAAAGCCTATAATGGAAAATTGTATCAATAATGCGAGAACCAACCCAGATATGGACTATATGCGTGAGCATAAAGTAACTATGAAATATTATTATAAAGATTTGCAGGGTCGGTATATCTTTTCTTTCTATGTAAAGCCCGAAGATTATATAACGAAATAGGGTAATAAATTGCCGTAACGACAGAGGGCAAATTTGTATCGTATCATTTTGGTATTTTAGTTGATAATAAGCATAATTATGAAGTAGCATTAAAATATTTTTTTCATTTTTTCTCTCATAATTGAGACAATTTACAAAAAAATATATTATCTTTGCAGCGTAAAAATGTTAAAGTGTAACTATTATTTTTTGAAAGAAAAATGAAAATATATGCTAAAATATTAAGGTTACTTGCAAATATCAAGTATATTTGTGCTTGTGTGTGCGTATTAAAACGACATTCTCACATAGTTAGTGCTTTAAACATCAAGAATATTTACCTTTCCCTGTTACTTTCTTGTAGTCAATATTTCATAAAAAAAGATACCCGATGTTTGGAAAAAGAGCAGTTCTTCTTCTTCCATCATCGGTACACATAAGAGAAAGGCAGACATATTTATTTGTTTTTACGGATTGATAGTCTGCATCACAAGAGTAAGGCATAAATGGCATTAAATACTTCCCAAACTAAGCCTTATCACACTAAACTTGCTAAAACTACGAACGCTTAAAAAAGGTAATGTGGTTGCAAAGCCTTTGGTAGCTGTAAAAACGCTGGAAACAGCCAAATAGCAACTAATTTATAATTATATATATTAAAATAAAATGGCAAAAACATTATACCCTGCAAATGAAAATAACCCTTACGATTCTGTAGGGGTAACGCATAATGCAGAAGTAGAAAAAATAATAGAAGAAATATATGGCAAAGAGCTATCTGTGGAAGAAATAAACGAAATAGTTATCACATATTTAGTAGACGATGAGGTATTACCTTCTGATTATGTTGATGATTTTATTTCCTTTGACAATATAGCGAATATTGTAGATGATGACTCTGATTATTGTCAGGAGACTATTGGCAACTTGGAAACTTCTGATGAGGTAAAAGAGTTTTTATACACTCTATTCCATGATATTTCTGAATTAGCAGAAGAAAACGTAGAAGAATATGACACATATTATGAGTTAATTTGCTCTTTAGAAGAAGCTATTGTGTCTTCTATTGCTTTATCTGATTCAGATAAGTTAATATTGTTGATAACATCGTCTGTAGCAAGATACTCTTTGTTTTTTTGGATGAGTAATGCAGAAAACTATCCACGTTCAAATCCTAATACAAAGGGCTTATCTTTGGGGCAATGGATTAGAGTTGGACTGAAGGATGTAGCTGGTGCAGCTACAGGTGCTTTGACTGGAGCCGTAGCAGGCACAGCTATACCCGGCATAGGAACAGCTACTGGTGCAATTGTTGGAGGAGCAGCTGGCGCAGTAAGTTCAAGCGTGGATGAATATGACAAGCAAGTTAAAAAAACTGAATAATTTAATTTATGAGAAAAGTAGTTTTTATAGTTATTTTGTCTATTGTTTCCCTTGTGAGTAATGCACAAGAACTAGTAAGAAATTGGAATAGCGTTAATCTATCAGGCTCTTGCATTAGTTTTAATAACAAATTAAAAGAGTCGTATGATATTAACAAAATTCCTTTGGCAAGCTTAGGCATAGGATACCAATATGGATGGACAATAAATAAATTTGATATTGTATTAGATGGTAGATTTGAAAATTCATTAATATCAAATGATAAGGCATTGTCAATAAGTTATCCATCGTTTTCCTTGAATTTTGGGTATGCTATAATAAAACAAAACGATGTGTTATTATTAGGTCATATAGGAGCAGGTATTTACTCATCCTACCTTATATATGGTGAAGATACAGATATTAATAGTGTTTTAGGTGCAAGATTAAGCACTTCTATGATACGTCAAGGTCTCAATCTCTTCATACCTATTGGAATTACAGGGAAAGTAGCATTTAATGAGAAATTAACTATGTCAATGGATTTATCATATAGATATTCTATTTGTACGGGAAGTTCAAAAGCATTTGGCAGTTCAACAAAAATAAACGATTTGCCAGATGTAAAACTAAATGGATTGTCATTAACAATTGGTTGGGAATTTCCACTCTAAACATTTCCTATTAAATACCATGAAGCCTGATGATAAAGTTCGTCAGGCTTCTTTTTATGTATAAAAGAAATGAATGCTTTATTCATAAGGTTTCCTTAAAACCATATTTCGTATAGTCTGATAAACTTTTTGGCAAGGTAAGCCCATAACATTATAATATGAACCTTCAATGCGTTCAATTCCTGTCAAGCCTATCCAGTCTTGAATGCCATAAGAGCCTGCTTTGTCAAAGGGGCGGTGTTTTGAAATGTAATATGATATTTCTTCTTCTGTTAAAGGGGCAAAGGCTACAAGGCTGCGGTCACTGAAACTATACTCTGCTTTGTCGGTTTTGAGGCAGCAACCGGTTATAACTAAATGCTCATTGTCGGAAAGGTCGTTAAGCATTTGTCTTGCTTGGCTTTCGTTCTGTGGTTTGCCCAAAGGTTTGCCGTTTAAGAAGACTATGGTGTCGGCAGTTAGGAGAACTTTATTGTGCAATGGTTTTTGGTAATGCAAAGAGTGCATTTTCTTTTGTGCTAAGTAGATAGGGATTTGCTCAAAGGGTAAATCGGCAGGGTAATCCTCGTTGCTGTCACTGGGAGAAATAGTTTCGAGGCGGAAATCCATCGCCTCAATAAGTTGTTTTCTACGGGGGGAATTAGAAGCTAAGACAATGGTTAAATCACTGTTCCACATACGATAATCTTACTTGCGAAGAAGGTAACGAAGAGAATAGAGATAAAAATCATATCCAATAAGTCGGCAAGGAAGCCGTAATCCTGAACGATAGATGCTTTCTTAAACTCCACCAAAAAATATATCAATGGAATTTGAACAAGAATAGTTACGCCACCAATGAAAGACATTGGGCTGATTTGACAATATATTATTTGAAAAGCAAGTACGCACGCCATCAAAAGCCCTGTCAGAACATAGACAATCTGTTTTGTTTTTTTCTCCCCGCATTTTACTATAAGAGTATGAACTCCAAACTTCTCATCCCCTACCCTGTCCTGCATATCTTTTACCACCTCTCTAATGAAAGAAACCAAGAACATAAAAAGAGCAAGCCATATCACAACGATAGAAGCAATGTGAATGTAGTCCTTTAAGCCTGCTAACATATCCGTGCGTTGGAGGATGTTATACTCCGTATATGTTGCTGCGAAAAGAAAAAAGATTGGAATAAGGGCAATAAGTATGTTTTTCAGAAGGAATACCCTCTTTATTTTAACCGAATAGAACATTAGGATTAGGTAAATATAGATAGAAAAACCACCTCTAAATACACCTGAGAAGCCCATTTGAGACACAATTCCAAGAACAAAAGACAGGGCAATAAGGATAAAAAACGATCTTTTAGCTGTTCGTGGTTTTATTGTGTTGCCAACAAAGATGTTTTTGTCTAAACGATTGAAGTCATCTATCTCTTGGTCGTTATAATCATTGACGATATAACAGGCAGCTAAGGCAACGATGAACGAAAGCACCCAAAGAATGTAGCTGTGCATTGGAATGGTAGATTGAAGTCCTTGTTGGGCGTAAAAAATGTCTATGATGTTTGTGCGAATGAGGATAAGGCACAAGGCATAGACCAAAAGATGTTTGTAACGTATGAGTTTGAAAAAAGATGATATGCTTCCCATTTTATAAAGCTTAGTTTGTGTGTTATCTTACTTGTAATCCTTTCTTAAAGGTAGTCTTTGAAGTTATTGCTCCCTGTTTGTTGTATTTTATCCAAGTGCCAGACTTCAATCCTTTATCGTATTCACCTTCTGAGGCTGGCTTCCCCCCTATTTGGTATTCAATAAATTTTCCGTCAGGGCGACCTTCATAAAACGATTGTTCTCTTAGCTTTGAGCCGTCAGGATTGTAAAACGTCCATTTGCCGTGTTTCTCGCCGTTGGCATACGTTCCTTTTTCTGCAAGTCTGTTTGGATAATAATAAGTCTCACTTTGTCCGTGCAATCTGCCGCTTCTGTAATTCGTTTTCTGATAAGCCTCTCCCCTTTCGTTGTATAGCGTTTCGCAACCGTCCTTTAAGCCGTCTTTATAGGTCAGTTCTGTCTTGCGAACGCCATTTGGATAAAATGTTTCCCATTTTCCACTGAGTTTTCCACCACGAAAAGAACCTCTATCTTTTAATTTGCCGTCCTCATACCAACTTTCCCAAACGCCTTCCTCTAATCCATCAACATAACTTCCCTTATAAAAAACCTCTCCGCTCTCATAGTAAGTCTGCCATAAGCCCGTACGCTTACCGTCCAAGTATTTACCTTCACGCCACTTCTCTTTAGTTTCATAATAATAAATCCAAGAACCGTCTTCTTTATCTTGTTTGTATTGTCCTTCACTTCCTTTATTGCCATTGGAACGATAGTAATATACCCATTTACCTTCACGTTTGCCTTCCTTTAGCGTACCCTCCATCTCTTTGTATCCATTCTCGTACCACCAAATAACGTTGCCGTCAAGTTCATTGTCCCTGTAAGCACCTGTCATTTTAGGCTTGCCATTGCTGAAAAACTCTTTGTATTCTCCTTGTTTGACACCTTCAACCACAGCAA
>JAISLH010000069.1 GCA_031260565.1 Bacteroidales bacterium | reverse complement strand
TTATCTGTAGTAGAATAACCCACTTTTATTTGGTCTGAACCACCTGCATAACTTATTGCATAGTAAAATCTAAGCAATTTGCCTACACCCTGAAAGTCCAATTCTGGCGTAACAAGATACTGCTCCGTCAAGCACCCAGGTCCAGCGTAGGAGGAAAATCTAAAAGATTTGTTTCCTGACCTTTTAAGGTCGGAAGAATAGCTCATGACATTACTACAAGTTCCGGTTGTTGCACCACCATTGTAGTACATTGTCCAGTCTGTAGGAGGTGCAGCAGCTCCTTCAAAACCTTCAGTTATGGTCTGCACTTGCGACCATCCTTGAATGGCAAAAATTATTGCCATCAGAAAAAACATTAATCGTTTCATCTTTTAATAAGTATTAAGTTAAACATAAAAATTGATTATTTAATTTTCTAAAATATTCAGGCGTCAAAGGTATTCTTTTTTTAGCGAAATACCAAGCGTTTTCCAAGAAAAATTAAATATTTTTTTGACTTTATTTTCAAAACCATTGACAATAATGATGTTATATTTTAAAAATAAATTGGACGAAAATCAAATAAAAGGACTTTTTAGTAGCAGAAAAACCTTTTTATTCTGCCAAAAACGAACAATTTGCTCTTCAATTTGAAAACACAAAAGTTGCCTTTCTATGCTCAAATTAAAGTGCAACTATGAGCAATATCAAAACAAGAAAAAGGGCGAGAAAACTAAAACGTTATTGGCATAGACAGCCCAAAACGTTCCTTGAACTGAATAGTTGTATTAAAATCGTTGTCTAAAACAGCTTGAACGCTGACAAAGGCTGTAAGATATTTGTTGATTTTCATATTGAGGAAAATCTCGCCACTGATGTCCGTATCAAGGAATGGTTTGCTGTAATCGTAGAAGAATTCTATCTTCGCCATAAGATTGATGTTGGTAAAGATGTCTTTCTGAAAAAAGAACTTAACAAAAGAACCAAGCGAAAAGTATAAACTCTTATCCGGCTCGGTGAAACCCAAAATGCCCGAAGTTAAAAGTCTGTTGTCCCCCACAAATGTCGTTTTGCCCGTCAGAAAAGAGAACAGGGCAGAGAAAGCAGGCTTTTTGTATTCTAACCCTAACGAAGACGTGAGTACCGCAGGAGAGAAGGTGGAAGATGCTAAATGTCCATCCTTTTCACCATTGTCAAACTGCGACTTTAAGTTCAACAACGCACTATAATTCCAGTCGGCAAAAGCCTTATAACCATAGACGGAGTTGAGGTCAATCTTATCTTCGCTCTTTTGAAATCTGTTAAGTGAGTCCGAAAACCCATTGCCCGTAATATCCTGTATCATCCGTCCATAACCTAAATCTATGCTGTTCGCCCAATTGTGCTTACCCTTCTTATAATTGAACAACGCCTTGTAATAACCCGAAAAGGAAAAGGTACTAAACCCACCAGCAGACCAATTACTATAATAAGCTTGCTCTGTTGTGAAGATAATGGTATTACTAATTTTCCACGCCTTAGGTGTATCTGTAACGGCAGCGTCTTGTGCCTTCAATGAGGTGGAAAGAATTGCTAATGATGCAATCAAAACTAATATCTTTTTCATCTTTAATCTTCTTTATATATTGTCTAAATTACTCTGTCTAAATTATAAATCCTTATTTTTACTTTCTTTAACATTTGCTACTCTTTTTCTAAGCAAAAAGTATGCCTCAAAGCCAAAACAAATCAAAATTAAGCCGATAAGCAAAGGCGTAAAGGGAAACCCTCTTTCACTTTGCTTGAAATATGTAGCAAGTTGCTTTGATGGATTAAAGACTTCTATGTTGTTTATTTTCTGTTGCTTGATAAGGGATTGGATTTGCCTTGTGGTAAGGAATTCCAATTTAGACTCATTTCTGTCGTAGTTGAATGCAATGGCGGCAAAAGCTGTGTCGGTAGTGATGTTGTAGTTGCCTGCTACTTTGAGTTGGTTGTGGAGTTTTATGCCAATATGATTTGTATTTTTGGCAATCTGAGCGATAAATGACTGCTTCTTATCAAGACTTTCCACCTTAAAGACATCAGCAGTAGCCTGCTCAAAGCCTGTCAAATCAATGAAAGGATTCTCGGACAGGAAGTAATAAGGAGACAGAATGGATGAACTGAACAAGACCATATTCCAAAGAGTGGGCACAAAGAGTGATTGGGAAACAAAGTCGGTTACCTTATCTTCCAACTCGGTAGCAAAGATATAGACCTTGCCCTTGTCTTTTCTGCTCAAACATAGAAAGTCATCATTGGACTGAAACTTCATAATGCTTTCCTTAGATACATTGTTCCGCTCAAAGCTAAAGTAACTGCTAACGTTAGGCATTTCCATATTGTCGGTTATCGGCATACTCCCCTTAGACACCGAACCAAAGACACCTTTATATAAGGAACTCTCATTATTGACAACCGACACCTTATTGCTCTTAGTCATCAACCTGTCATAAGTTGCTATTTGCAAATCGTGCATAGCTTTTTGATATGAGGCAATATCTATCTGTTCGTTTGGAATAATGATAATCGTTCCTCCGTCTTCACAAAACCTTTTCATTTCATCTGTCAAGCCGCTTGTGATTTGTTTTACGCCGTTGAGAATAATGGTAGAAAACTTTGGTAAAGTATTATAGTCAATGTTGTTTTCTGTAAATTGCGTTAGTGAAACTTCTTCGGCGGAGGCAAAGAGACGTTCCAAATATTTGTTGTTTTGTCTGCCGTTGATGATACATACACTTATCTTATCCTCAACATTGAAGGCAAAGTAAAAGTCATCATCAAAGGTAACAGGACTATCTAATATGGAGACCTTACCATGAATAAGCGTTGTGCCAATATTGTTGTCAAGAACGAAGCTCATAGTAACGTTTTGGCTTCTTTTGCTGTCAAGGTCTATTGATGTTATTGCCACCTGCTTTTCATTGATAAAAAGTTTCACAGGTATTTTTTCCACCGACTCTTCATCCCAATTAGTTATTCTTGCTGTAATATCAATGTTCTGTCCTTTATGTAGAAAGTCTGAGGCAAACCAAATGCTATCCACAAATACATTATTGAGGTTGTTGGCAGAAACAGGCAGCAGGAAAGTCTTTGCTGTGCTGTCGTTTTCAAATGCTGCCACATCAAAGCTGCTCGTTTGAAAGTCCGACACAACAAATAGCCTCTTCTCTTCATTTCTCATCTGCAACATAGCATTACATTCATTCAACACCTCACTCATCTTTAACGTTGCCGCCGTTATATCAACATCGTTTAAGGAAGCAATAAACTGCTCCTTATCTACAAAGTGCTTATGTCTTCCTTCCATATCCATAGTAAGCAGAAGGAAGTTATCGTTTTGATTAAACTGCTCTACGATTTGCCTTGCCTTAGCCTTTGCATCATCAAGCAAACGACCGCTCTGCCCTGCATTTTCCATAGAAAAGCTGTTATCCACAAAGACAACGACAGCATTGCCGCTCTCTTTGACAATAGCGTTTTGCTTGTTTTCTACATAAGGCTGTGCGAAAAGGAAAGCAAGGAAAACGATAGCAAGGCAACGGACAAGCAGCAGTAAAAGATTTTTGAGTTTGTTTTGTTTTCTTGTGCTTATTTGAGCCTGTCTTAACGCTGTTACATTAGTAAAATAGACCTTCTTAAATCTACGAAAGTTAAAAAGGTGTATTAATATAGGAATGGCAACAGCAAAAGCCGCCCAAAGGAAATAAGGATAAACGAAGTTCATTTGCAAAAATTACATCACACTACTGATTATCGGTTGCTTTTTGCTTTTCGCTCTTTAATTTCTCTAATGCTTTAATTTGTTCTTCGGAAAGTCTGACCCTACGAACCTTTTTAACAGGAGCACCTTCTGGAACGTTGGAAACAATAGCTGCTCTTTTGGCTTTTGGTGCTGGTGTTTCAACCGGTCTGTTCGCCATAATCACCTCATATTCCTTGTCAATAACGGCTTGAAACGCTTCTAACTTTTTAGCATTAAACTTTCCGTTTTTGCTTACATAAGGTGCGAAAAAGATTTGTGCGTCATCAACGTGTTTCAATACTCTTCTCAATTTCTTAAACGAAATCCAATAGTCATCACTCAGCTCAACAAATTCAAAGATTATTTTGTAAATTTCTTTGCGTTGTTCTTTTCTGGCAAAGTATTGCTCTCTTGTGTATTTATGCTTTGGCATAATGTTAATTTAATTTGTTATTACTTTAATTTTTTCATCTTTTGAGGCGGCAAAGATACAAAAAAAATATGAAAGAAGAGTTTTTTATTCCATTTTCTTCAAAATATGAGAACATAACATAGACATTATTTTTTACGATAACGTTTTTTTGCCTCAATCAAACACCTAAAAATTATATTTCTGTTTCATAAAATTTATACAAACCACTCATTAAAAACAGCAAAATCAGACTAAAAAATTATCAAAATTAAGGTTAAAAATATCATTTTCCCACTTAATTTTGACAAAATTTCACCTCATTTTTGCCGAAAAAATAAATATTTTGCCCAAACACCACTTCGTCAGAACGAAAGGCTGTTTTAATTTTCTAAAGTGGCGTTTCGTGACGCTGAAACGCCGCTTTATTTTTGGCAAAAAGCACGAAAAAGGGGATAAAGTATCATATTATCCCCATAAGGTTATATATTGCATTATTGCAATAAGGTTACATTAAATTGATATAAAAACATCAGGTTCGCAACTCTAAAAAGCAATGTTTTTTAATGATATTTTGTTGCATTAAATCTATAATTTGTGATGATGTTTTTTGATATTGTGCTGCCATAATTTCGTTTGTTCTTATTTGTTGTTTAATTTCGTTTTGCAAAGGTACAAATAATAAAAATAAAATGGAGTATTTTTATTGCCAATGTGAAAAATATTTTCATAAGGTATTGTTTTCAAATAAATTTAGTAACTTTGCACATCGTTAAGAGGGACTAACTATGAATAAAAAACTAAAATATATCGTATTACTAACGTTCATTTTTATACTGCAGTCTTGCTCGTACAATTTGTTCGTTAAAAAGGGGAATACTATTTATGAAAAAACGGGTTTTATTGTAATAAATGATGACCTGAACTTCTTTATTCCTTGTGAATTACATAAAAGGATTGATAGAGATAGCTTAGCCAATTATTTTGTGAGCAAATATTTGAGCAAAAATGCTTATATAATTTTTGATGATGATATGCCTACACTTTATTATATGACAAAATTAAATGTAAAAACAGAACCTAAAACTAGGATAAAATTTTATCACGGTAATGTTACAACAACAGATAGTATTTATTTTTGTCCCGTAGTAGTGGAATTTTTTAGTCGTCAATATGACTCAAAAGACAGAGAGTATTTTCATCAAAAATGGATTTATAAAAATGATACCATAAATATATATTATACAAATGAAATTCCTTATATTTTAGGAATACGAGATTATACAGAAGGTAATTCAGATTGATACGGTAGTGTTTCAGATTAGGTATTTTTCTCATAATAATCTAATACTCAATATAGGCTAAAAGTAATTAACAAAAAGATAGGGCAATTGCTCTATCTTTTTCTTTGGTTCTTAAAACGCCAAAATGATGTACAAAATTGCTCCTCAAAATTGGTAAA
>JAISLH010000006.1 GCA_031260565.1 Bacteroidales bacterium | reverse complement strand
ACGCCGCTTTAGAAAATTAAGGTGGCATTTCATTTTTCCCATTGCTTGCTTTACCTTATTTTTTGGTTTATTTTCGTTTTACAAAAGGACAGGAAATAAAAATAAAACAGAGTAATGACGTTTGTTTTGTACAAAATATTTTCATAATCGCTTAATTTCAAAGGTTATTAGAATGTTTGCAGGCTTTGGAACAAAAGAGCAAAACAGCGTTAAGTCGCCCTGAACCAATTAAAAAAGTTATGGCGTTGGCGTTTATTTGTTAAAATTTTGTATTTTTGCACCTTCAAATAATAATATATCAGAATATGAAACGTATATTTGTTTATGTACTTTTAAGCCTTGCAGTTCTGCATTTGCAAGCTCAGAATACGGCTATGCTCAATGATGAGAAACTGACAGAATTTACTCAAAAATTGACAAAACTGCCTTTTAGCGAAAGAGATGTGATTGATAAGGCATGCAAAATCTTTGAAGAGGATTTCAAAAGCGACCCTGAAAATGCTGATTGGGCGTATCAGATACTTTATTACTATCACCAGCTGAGCTGTGAAGACAAGACAGAGACACTTCATAAGACTTTTTCCGACCAAGAGATTAGAGCCTTGAAGATAGGCGACATTCCCGTTCTTGGAAAACTGCGGACGACTATGAAGCAATTTGATAAGGAATACACCAAATATGGTTACCGCATAATGAGTTTTGAAGACACGTCCTACGTTATTGAAGTGCAGCCGCCGTTTCTTTATAAGCGTTTGAGCAAGTACTTGACGAAAGATTACGCTTACTATCGTGGTTTATGGATTGCCGAATATGACATTCCGCCTTACTGGCATGCTGCTCTGAATGTGCCTTTGAGGGAAATTATGGCAAGGATTGAATGGCGGGATTTGTTGCTCAACGACCACGCTGACTTTGTTCGTAATGACCTTGTGCTAAGAGAAATTGAGGATTTATGCTTCTGCGTTACCAAAGGCTTGGAAAACACACCTATCTATGACGAAAAAGACATCATTCTACAAGAGTACAAAGCCGCTTTACAGACCTATTATACCAAACATAAGGAAACAACTTGGGGATTATACTTCACCGACTTTGTTCATAAGCTTGCCTTAAACAAATATAGAAATAGCTACGATATAGACAAATGGGTAATTGATACTCTCTTTCCTAAAGACCGCAAAACGATAGATCCATTGCTCAGATACAAAGATATGTTAATTGAAAATATAGTTCAATAGTGATGAAACGAATACTTATTTCCTTATTTGCCTTACTCTCTTTAACGACTTTTGCCCAGAAACCCATAACACTTGAGGATATATGGCAAAGACCTACTTTCCGCTCGCAATATCTTTATGAGCTTCGGTCGATGTCCGATGGTGAGCATTATTGTGTGCTTAGTGCTGTCGGGATAGATAAATATGAATATCGGACAGGAAAGAAAACCGGTGCGATATTGGAGTTTGCAAACTTGGGTTGGGACAGAAAGAGTAATTATGTGGTGGAATATTCTTTTTCTGCAGACGAACAGCAAATCCTTCTTTGCCTTAATCCTGAGTATATCTATCGTCATTCTTATGTTGCGGACTACTACGTTTATAATTTCAAGACCAAGCAGCTTAAAAAAATATTTGAGGAAAAGATACGTTTGGCAGAGTTTTCTCCTACGGGTGATAAGGTTGCCTTTGTGAAGGATAATAATCTTTATATAAAGGATTTGACTACCGACATCGCAACTCAAATAACTCAAGACGGCGAACACAACAAGATAATCTATGGAACAACCGACTGGGTCTATGAAGAAGAATTTGCAATCACCAAAGGCTTCTTCTGGAACGCCACAGGAGACAAGTTAGCCTACTATCGCTTTGACGAAAGTGAGGTTAAGGAGTTCTCAATGACCGAATGGGGAGAGCTTTATCCACAAGAATATAAATTCAAATATCCAAAAGCTGGCGAGGATAACTCAAAAGTCAGTGTCTATGTCTATAATCTGAAAACGGAAGCCGCAACACTGATTGCCGATGACTATGATACATACTTTCCAAGACTGCAATGGACAAAGGAGGCAAACAAACTATGCGTTCATAAGCTCAACAGGCTTCAAAATGAATACTCTCTGCTTATCTACGACTCCATAAGAAAAGACGGACATCAGAGTTATGTAGCATTTGAAGACATCAACAAGTGCTATATTGAGCAACCGGAAGACGTCTATTTCCTTTCCGACAAACAAAACTTCATTGTAAAGAGCGAACGCAGCGGTTTCACTCATCTATATATGGTTTCGCTCAAAGACAAAAGCATTAAACCTGTAACGAAGGGCGACTATGACGTTGCCGATATTTGTTTTGTTGATGAGAAAGCAAAGAAGATTTACTTCACTGCTGCACAATCGCAAGCCTATAACAGAGAACTTTTCTCCATAACCTTTGACGGCAAGAAGCAAACCAAATTATCCAAAGCCGAAGGCACATATACGGCTGACTTTTCGGCTAACGGCAAGTATTATATCGGGTCTTATTCCGATGCTAACACGCCTTCTGTATATAGTGTCAATAACAACAAAGGCGAAACGCTCGTTACGCTTGAAGATAACGCAAAGCTGAAAGCTACCTTAAAGGAATACGGAGACGAACATAAGGAATTTGGCAAGTTTAAGACCACTAACGGCGACACATTAAACTATTGGATTATCAAACCTGCAACATTGGAAGCTGGAAAGCAATATCCGCTCCTGTTTTATGTCTATGGCGGTCCCGGTTCGCAGGAAGTACTCAACTCATATAGCCGTCCTTACGATTATATGTGGTTTAGAATGCTGGCACAGCAAGGTTACGTTGTTGCTTGTGTTGATGGACGAGGCACAGGTTACAGAGGAGAACAATTTAAGAAAGGAACGTATATGAATCTTGGCGATTTGGAGACACAAGACCAAATAGAAGCAGCCAAATATTTCGGTTCATTGTCCTTTATTGACAAGACAAGGATAGGTATCTTTGGTTGGAGTTACGGAGGTTATATGTCCTCACTTTGCATTACCAAAGGGGCTGATTACTTCAAAACAGCAATAGCCGTAGCCCCTGTAACAACGTGGCGTTATTATGACAACATCTACACAGAACGCTATATGCGGACACCACAGGTTAATGCTGACAGATACGACCGCAATTCGCCGATAAACCACGTTGAAAAATTAAAGGGAAACTTCCTTTTGGTTCATGGCACTGGTGATGACAACGTTCATTTTCAAAACTCTATGGACTTGACTAATGCTTTGATTAAAGCCAACAAGCAATTTGAGGAGTTCTTTTACCCCAACCGCAATCACGGTATTTACGGCGGCAACACACGTCTTCACCTCTACAACCTGATGACAGACTTCCTTAAACGCAAACTTTAATTTACGGCAACAAATACGAGAGTTGGAAGAAGTTAGTTACACTTCGCATATCTCCTAACGCCTTTTCTTTCATCACGTTTGTCAATCCATATTTGGCATACCAACTAAGCATAACGTGACTGAAATGAATGTGGATGCCAAATTGCAGACCTGCTTCATTACGATTAAAATCGGAGAAATTGAGGCTTTGTTTTGCTAACTTGCCTCCAAAGATATAGTCATAGTAACCACCGATAGATAAATTTACCCCCGACTCTCTAACATCATAACCAACGATAAACGACAGCGGAACACTGATTGCGTCTGACGAAAACTTACCATCGTCTCGGTAAGCATTGAGTAGCTGATAATTTACACCTAAAGACAAGCCAAAAACGTTCGTTATGCCCCATTTTCCAAACACTCCAGCCGAATAAGCCATTGATCGCTTGCCCGTCATATCGCCTTCGTTGTAGTAGTGCTTGTTTCCGCCAATCATACCGCTTATTCCGAAACACGAATACGGCTTATATCTCTCACCATATTCATATTTCCACTCATCTCTATCAACATACGCCCTTTTTTCATCAAGTTTTATTTCTTTTGTATCTACAAAAACGCTTACCAATTCCTTAATATATTTCACTGCTTCGGTCATTGTGTCGTATTGTAATGTATTTGCCTCATCTTCCCATTTATCATAGAGACGACCATAATACCAAATTCTAAAACTGACATAAGGGATAGTCTCCCCCCTATCTAATCCTCTGTCAAAAGTTTTAATAAATAAATCTTCTCTTTTATCAAAAGACTCTACTATCTCCTTAAAATTAGTTATCACATCACTAACACTTCCATACAATATAGCCCCTTCAAACCTGCCAATCTCTCCTATATTAAATAAAGTCTTGATATTACGCTTGTCTTTAATTATATTGAGTATATTCTCGGTCAAACAATGCTCCATATAATATGTAAAACTATAACCAAGTCCTTCATTTGGAAATATAAAGCCAATACTTCGTTTATTGTTTTTCTCCTTTGCAAACATCTTGGCTAATTCTATCACAGCAGAAACACCACTTAGATTATCATTCGCCCCATTGTTAATAATAAGGTGTCCGTCCATCGTCTCATTTCCTTG
>JAISLH010000095.1 GCA_031260565.1 Bacteroidales bacterium | reverse complement strand
AATGTCTGCACGAATTTCTTTAATCTTATCTATTCTCAAAGGAGTCAAAGACAAAGACACAAGGGTCGCAATCTTATCACCTACCTTGAGGTCAGTTTTGCCAATCAAAGCATCACCGATTTTTTCAACCGTTCCCAGCAACATTCCGCCGCTACCTGTAACCATATTTCTATGTTTGCCTTGTTTTTCAACGGTTTCAAACATAATTTTCTTAATTTCTTCGTGGTCTCCCTTTGCTTGCTCTTCAATTTGAGTGAAAGATGCCGAGTCAATGTTTAAGGTCTGAACGTCGATAAGAATCTCGTTATCGTAAATTTCGTCCATATTGTTGTCCAACTTGTTAGCTGGCTGAGGCAGAACGCCTTTAGGTTCTAATACACGGTGAGTTCCGTATTTACATCCTTTTTTCATCTGTGTTGTATTTTATTGTAAAACTTTAAAATTTAAGTTTGCAAAATTACAACAAAAAATTGAGATTTCAATACATCGCCTTATCATTTTGGAAACTTTTTAGAAATTATTGTAAAAAGATAACGAAATTGGCTATTACCTATTTGCTCTGTCAAAACGCTATTTCGTTTCAGCCTTTTGGCAAAAAGAATAATAAAAGCCCCAAATTTTATTTTTATTTTTTGTACTTTTGCAAACTCAAATCAAACAATCAATAAAAACAAACAGGATTATGACGGCACAATATCAAAAAACATCAATGCAAATTACAGGTTTATTGCAACAAATTTTCATTAAAAAACATCATTTTTGCGTCTTAAAAACCTAATGCTTTTGAATAAATTTTAATACGTCCTATTGCAATAACGCAATATGTAAATTTATGGGGATAATATGATATTTTATCCCCTTTTTCGTGCTTTTTGCCAAAACTAAAGTGGCGTTTCAGCGTCACGAAACGCCACTTTAGAAAATTAAAACGGCGTTTCAGCGTGATGAAGTGGCGTTTAGCCAAAATACTCCATCAGAAGAAAAATTTGTTGCGACATTGGGGTAAAATTATCTTTATTTTTGATAAAATTATGTAAAAATGCAGTGCTTTTATTTGAGATTTTAGATAATTTTAACTCTTTTTTGTCATTTTTTCTGAAAGAATAATGGAGTTAATTTATAATTTTTTACTAATTTTGCCGCCGAAAAAATAATTTATTCTTACGAACAGGGAAATGGGAGCAAATACTATCGGCTGCGAATTTGCATTGACGACCTTCGGTGAAAGTCACGGCGTGGCGATTGGAGGCATTATTGACGGCTGTCCTTCTAATCTGACCGTAGATATGGCTTTCATTGACAGCGAATTGCAAAGACGTAAGACGCAAAACGAATTTGGCACTGCTCGAATTGAGCAAGACAAGGTCGTTTTCTTTTCAGGCTTGGAGCAAAACATCACTTTGGGGACGCCAATTGGTTTTATGATTGAAAATAAAGACATTAGACCTGAGGATTATCAAGACTTAGAGCATTTTCGTTCTAATCACGCCGATTATACTTACCTTAAAAAGTATGGAATCAAGCCTTTAAGTGGTGGAGGCAGGGCTTCGGCAAGAGAAACGGCTGCAAGGGTAGTGGGAGGCAGTATTGCGAAGCTGTTTTTGCAGCGGTTTGACATAAGAATTGAGGCAAAAATTGAAGCTATTGGCGGCATTAACTATCTGCAAAACAGGGAAGAAGCGGAGCGATTACTGCAAGCCGTCAAGCAAGCAGGAGATAGCATTGGCGGAAAGATAGTGTGCCGAATTGAGAACTGCCCTTCTGGGTTGGGAGAGCCTGTTTTTGATAAATTTTCCGCACTTTTGGCACAGGCAATGATAAGCATACCTTCTGCAATGTCGTTTGAAATTGGCGGAGGTTTGAGTACCGCAGTCAGAGGCAGTGAGAGTATGGCAGGAGGCTTGCAAGGCGGCATTTCTAATGGACAAAGCATAACGTTTTCTGTTGGTTTTAAGCCCATTTCGTCCTATAACTGCAAAGGGAGGCATGATGTCTGTCAGCTCTTTCGGGCTACGGTGATTGTGGAATCAATGGCGGCGTTGGTAACTGCTGATTTAATGAAACGAAATTATAATTTGGGAAAAATATAAAAAAATAAGATGAAGATAAAACGCATTTTCTATTTGGTAATAGCTTGTTTGCTTATCGTATCTTGCAATAAGCAGGTGAAGGACAAGCAATTTCGCATCAGCGGAACAATACAGCAAGGCAACCAAACGGCATTAGTCCTCGCTAAATTGGACACTAATGGCTACAAAACGATTGATACCATTTTCACAGACAAGAAAGGTAACTTTTCAAGTCAGTATCCGATAGATTATTCGGCTATTTACAAGTTGTCTTTGACTGATAATGACTTTGTTATGTTCTTTGCAGAGCCGAAAGATGACCTTAAACTGACGGCAAATGTGGCTTCCTTCTCTTCCGATTACAAGATAGATAACTCAAAGCCAAGTGAGCAGTTGAAGATTCTTAACAATGAGAATATGATTGTCAGGCAAAAGCTGCTCTTTATGAGTGATTTATTGCAGCAAAACAGGGGACAGGATACGTTTAATGAAGTTTTAGCGAAGGTAAAAGAGCAATACGCTAAATTACAAGAGGAAGAACGGCAATTCACACTTGATTTTATTGATAAGAATATAGGGTCTTTGGCGTCTGTTGTGGCGTTATATCGCACTTTTGACGGACAATGGCTCGTTTATGTGGATGAGTTGGATGTATATAATAAGGTGTTGTCTGGTTTAAAGAAGACTATGCCGAACAATCCTCAGACAATATTTCTGCAAAACAGCATTATCAAAAATCAAAACTTACTAAAACACATTGAAAATGGAGACAACACAGGAGCGAAATAAATATTTCTTCATTGCAGACATACATCTGGGGACGCCAACGAAAGAAATGTCAATAGAGCGTGAGAAAAAGGTACTGCGTTGGTTGCAATCCATAGAGCAGGAGGCTAAAGCGGTTTATTTACTTGGTGATATATTTGATTATTGGTTTGAATACAGATACGTTGTGCCTAAGGGCTACGTCCGCTTGCTTGGTTACCTGACGCTGATGGCAGACAAGGGCATAGAGATTCACTTTTTCAACGGCAACCATGACCTTTGGACGAAAGACTATTTTGAAAAGGAGCTGGGCTTCATTGCTCACAAAGAACCGATTGTTAAAACCATTGAAGGGAAAGTTTTTTATCTCGCACACGGAGACGGCTTGGACAAAACGGATAAGAAGTATATGCTACTAAGACATATCTTCACCTCTCGCTTAAATCGGTATCTCTACTCACTTTTGCACCCATATCTGGCTACGATGATAGGAAAAAATCTTTCTAAAACGTCTCGCAAGCAGCATGGCAAGAACGACTACATTGATAGGGGAGACCAAGAGCCTATATATCTGTTTTGCAAAGATTATATAAAGCATAATGAGATAGATTTCTTTATTATGGGGCATAGACATATTGTTGCCGATAAGCCTGTTGGCGAAAACAGCCGCTATATCAATGTAGGGCAGTGGATAACCGAAAGTTACTATGCACAGTTTGACGGCAAGGAGCTAATGCTATGTGAATTTGAGGAGGCTTAAACCCATTACACCTTTTCCACATAACACAAACTAAACAAAAAAGCCTGATATATTATTGCTCATTGGCAGAAAAGTCTGCATAAAGTAAATATTTCTTTCTCATCTGACCGAAATCGTATAATTCTTTCGCCCATTTACTTTTCACATCCTCATAGTTAAGCTCGCCTGTTATTACTTTCTGTAAGTCTTTTGTGCCAGCAAGCTTGTCAAAGAATGGAGTAAAGAATTTGTCCGTTTGAGGATGAATTCTATACATAGCATCAATGATATTTGGTACTACTCTGTTCCTAAAATTCTCCATATTATAGTACTCATGCCCTTGATTTAATATGGGATAAAACCGAAAAGCATCATAATGCCAGTCAAAAGCGTCAATCAAAACCCCAATACATTTCTCATCTCTGTAAGGCGGATTGTCTGATATGCCTTTTATCGCACGAGGTGTGAATTCTATTGTTTTGTTATCTGCTTTCATATTTGGGAAACCAATGATTTCAAAAGGTTTATCTGTACCTCTGCCCACAGAAACAGGAGTTCCCTCAAACAAACATAATGAAGGATAGAGGATAATAGCTGCTTCTGTCCGTAAGTTTGGTGAAGGCGGGATTGGAGGTACATAACTGCTGTCGTGAGTGTAGTTTAGCAGCGGCACAATCGTTAAATCACAACGCATATCGGACGTTTCACCCATTACCCTCTTAGCAGATGTGCCAAGCCAGCCCTCAGCGTTAATCATCTTAGCATATTCCCCGATTGTCATACCATAAACTATTGGCACAGGGTGAAGACCTACAAAGCTGACAAGGGATGTGTCGCTAAGCAGAGTGCCTGCTATGTAAAAGCCATTAGGGTTTGGGCGGTCAAGGACAATTAAGGCTTTGTTGTTTTGAGCAACGGCTTCCATAACGTAGTGCAGTGTGGAGATGTATGTGAAGAACCGACAGCCTACATCTTGAATATCAAAGATAACGATGTCAATATCCTGCAAGTCTTCTTCGCTTGGCTTTATTTTTTTGCCGTAAAGCGAAACCACATTCAAGCCTGTAGCGTCATCTTTGTTGCTATTGACTTTGCCTCCAGCCTCTACATTGCCACGAAAGCCGTGTTCAGGAGCGAATATTTTCTTTACATCAACGCCAAGCCGCAGAAGACTATCAACCAAATGCACATTTCCTATAACCGATGTTTGATTGGCTACAACGGCTATGCGTTTTCCTTCAATAAACGGCAGATATACTTCCGTTCTCTCTGCTCCACAGACAATAGATTGTGCCTTTGCGTCATTGGAAACAAACAAAAGCACAGCCAAAACAGCAATAAAAACATTTCTTTTCATAGAGCAAAAGTACTAAAATTAAGCAATAAGTTATCCAAACGCCATTATAACTTATCCTAACGCTGTTTTATTTCACCCAAACGCCACTTTAAATTCGGTAGGTATATACCAAACGTTCATTTGGTATATACCTATCGCTCGTTTGGTATATACCAAATTTTCGTTTGCTATATACCTACCGAATTTTAAACGCCACTTCATAGAAATAAAACAGCGTTTGGATAAGTTAAAACGGCGTTTGGGTGAAATGAAGCACTGACAGGCTGTTTTGAATTGCAGGTTTGATGTTGCGGAATAATGTTGTATGTCTTTGGAGTTTGGGAAAATAATATTACCTTTGCAGCCGTGTAAATTGGAGTAGGGGAGTGAAAAACAGAAATCTGATAATCGTTTTACTAATCATTGCTGTTGTCATTCTGATGTTTGTAGGCTGCGTTGTAGGCACTGCAAACATTGGCTTGAATGAGGCTTGGCAAATCTTACTCTCTGTTTTCACCGGCTCAAAACACCCTGAGATTAGCCAGAGTGCTTATTATATAGTGTTGAATATTCGTCTGCCAAGAGTGTTGATGGCTATGGTGTCGGGGGCAGGCTTATCGGTTTGCGGCGTTGCTTTTCAGGCTATTTTCCGTAATCCTTTGAGCGACCCGTACGTGCTTGGCGTGTCGTCAGGGGCTTCTTTGGGTGCGGCGTTAGCAATTATTGTTGGGTTAGATGGCGTTTTATGGGGCGTAAGCGGGCTGTCATTTATTACGGCTCTTGCTACGGTGTTGCTCATTATTGGTATCTCGTCAATGGGTAATCGTTTGCATACTACAACATTGCTTTTGGCGGGCATAAGTATTAACTTCCTCATCTCCGCCCTCATTTCCCTGCTGATGATACTTAATCAACAGGAAATGGACAGGATTATCTTTTGGACAATGGGGTCATTGGCTTCGGCAAATTTTGAAAATGTGGCGATAACGGCTTTCTTTGTTTTGATAGGTGTTGTTGTTATAAGTCTGTATGCAAGAGATTTGAATGCCTTGCTGCTTGGCAGTCAGACGGCACGAAACATTGGCATAAACGTTGAAAAAACGAAAAAAATCATACTTCTTTTCTCTACCCTGATGATAGGTGTCATTGTATCCTTTACCGGTGTCATTGGCTTTGTTGGCTTGGTCGTTCCTCATATTGTTCGTTTGAGTGTCGGGGCTGACAATCGCAGGATTTTACCTTACTCATTGCTCGGCGGAATGCTTTTTATGCTTGTGTCGGATATTGTTGCCCGTGTGGCGATACCTCCTTCCGAGCTACCGATAGGCAGTATCACTTCTCTTATCGGCTCTCCCATTTTCATATATTTGTTGTTCAACGCAAAGAAAAAGCTTAGCAGATGATAGAAGTAAAGAATTTGACATACAGAGCTAACAAGCAGAAAGTTCTGCTATCCAATCTGAGTTTTGAAATAGAGGAAGGGGGCTTTTATGGAGTGATTGGCAACAATGGTTCGGGCAAAACTACGTTGCTTCGTTGCCTGTCCAAGACTCTTGAAGTAAATGACGGCACGATATTCTTAAATCATAAAGACATTAACACATATTCGGCTCGCCAGTTAGCAAAACACATAGCCGTTGTGCCGCAGCATACAGATTTTCTCTTTGATTTCTCTGCTCATCAGATAGTAATGATGGGTCGTTCGCCTTATCAGAAGCGTCTAAGGTCGGATAGTGAGCAGGATTTGCAAAGTGTGCAACGGGCAATGGAGCAAACCTCTACTTGGCATTTGCGAGACACATCGGTAAAAGTTCTTTCGGGAGGAGAGTTGCAGCGAGTTATCATAGCAAGAGCCTTAGCCCAAGACACGCCTGCTATTTTGCTTGATGAGCCTGTGTCTAATCTTGACATAAAACATCAGTTTGAGATAATGAACCTCCTTTCTACTCTCAACAGGCAAGCTAACAAGACCATAATCATTGTTATCCACGATATGAATCTTGCCCTCACTTACACCAATCGCCTTCTTGTCTTGCACAATGGCGACCTCATTGCCAACGCACAAACTAAGGATATTCTGACTTCTGAAAACATCAGCCGTATCTTTTCAATCAAGGCAACAGTCGTTAAGGACAATGACACCAAACCTTATATTTTATTCTCTTAATTATGAAATATCTTATCTGTCTTTTGTTTCCGTTTGTCGTTTGTATATCTTGCAAGAAGGAAACACCTGTTACCAACAACGAAAACAAGATTGAAATCACCGATTACTACAACCGCAAGGTGTTAATCAAAGAAGATATAAAGTCTATAGTGTCTCTGTCTCCCGGAATTAGCGAGCTGATTTTTGATTTGCAAAGTGGCGACAAACTTATCGGCAGAACAGACTATTGCAACTATCCTCCGCAGGTTCGCAATATCACTTCCATAGGAGGGATTACCAATGCCAATGTGGAAAAGATTATTTCGCTTCAACCCGACATTGTTATAGCCTCGTCAATGCTTTCAAAGTCAAAGTTAGAGCAAATAGAACGAGCTTCCATTGCCATTGTGTCGCTACCTGAGAGGACTACGGTTGAAGGAGTCTATCAGACGATAGCAATAATTGGTAAAATAGTTGGCAAAAACGCCCTTGCTGAGCAAAAAATCAAACAAATGAAGCAGCGTATTAAAGTTACCAAGGATAAAAATGAGGCTTACAAGACTAAGATCAAGGTTTATTATGTGATAGGTTTTGGTTCTGGAGGCGACTTCTCTGCTGGGGCGAACACATATATTGATAATATTCTAACACTCGCAGGTGGGGACAACATAGCTAAGTCTTCTGCCAACTGGTCTTTTAGTCGTGAGGAATTGTTGTCGCAAGACCCCGACTTTATATTTATTCGCAATGAAGACTATGATAACTTCATTCACACCAAACCTTATACTAATCTTTCCGCCGTTATCAACAATAAGGTCTTTGCCGTTGAGAGCAGCCTTATGGACTGTCAGAGTACCCGTTCTGTTCAAATCATAGAATACATTTCCAATATCATTCATCAAGACCTGTAGCCTGTTGCATCTATATGCAAATTTCTGATAGCAAAGTGGCGTCTGAAAAGGTCAGAGTATTGTTTTGAGTTACTATAACCCAAATTTGATGTAGGTAATAGGCTTTCCTGCCGCCAGATACATTGATTCGTAGAAAGTTTTTATTTCTTTTACTTCAATGTTTGTTTGGTCGGCATAAAGATTATCAGTGTTGAATATTACTCTTTTACTCATTGGCAGCAATACTTCGTTCAATGTGTAGTCGTAAAGCTCGTAGCTGTCAGTTTTTAGATGAATTATGGCGTTTGGTTTGAGGATTTTGTCATACAGGGCAAGGAAACGGGGGGAGGTAAGTCGTTTATTAGGCTTTTTAAGCTGTGGGTCGGGGAAGGTAATCCATATTTCATCAACTTCATTTGGGGCAAAGAAATAGTCTATCAGCTGAATGCGAGACCGAAGAAAAGCAATATTGGTCATTTTGTCTTCATTGGCGGTCTTCAAACCTCGCCACATTCTCGCCCCCTTTATATCCAACCCGATGAAGTTTTTTTGTGGATATTTTTTGCCAAGTCCTATGGTGTATTCTCCCTTTCCGCAGCCAAGCTCTAACACGATGGGGTTGTTGTTATGAAAAAAGGCTTCTCTCCAACACCCTTTCATTGCAAAATTCTCCTGCAAAAGTTCCCTGTATTGAGGTTGGAAAAGATTGGAAAAGGTATCGTTCTCAGCGAAACGCTCTAATTTGTTTTTACTCATTGGTATCGCAGTTGCGGTATGGCTTTACTCGGCAATGAAAGTAAGCAATATGGTCTCGCCTTTGCGTAATTGCAACTCGGTATCACTGATGACGTAGTTATCAACCTTGTTTAACGCCTGCAAATAAGAGTCTTCAATACTCATATCAGCAGGAGGGCACATCATTTTAGTCGCTCCCATTTGCGAAAAGCTAATAGCGTCTTTCTTTTGTTCCAACTTACCGAAGTAACGATTACAACCAGCGTAGCCATTGACGTTTTTGGACTCCTGATCTATAAATAGAGTAACCGGTTTCTTTCCCTCAGCCTGTTTAATCTGCTTGGCATTAACTTTAAGCAAGACCCAAGTAGTCTGATAAAGGCTTTTGTTTGATTGATTTTCTGATTTAGCTTCGTCTGAGCTAACAACCTTTTTTGAGCAAGCAAGACTGAAAATCATAGTGCTTGCGATAATTAAAATTAAACTTCTTTTTAACATTTTTGTACATTATTTGAGGCTGCAAAGATAATCAAATATTTTTTTATTACATTTGCACTCTCAATTTTAACCAAAAAAGGATTGATTATGCATTGGATTTTTGTCTTTTTACTCTCATTAAGCATTGTCGCTCTACTGATGCCGATATTCATAAGACTTATGGAAAAGTATAAAATATTGGATCAATCGGGCGGACGCAAAATCCACGAAGGCTATACGGCACATATGGGCGGTATAGTAATCTTTGTAGGTTTTCTTGCTTCATGTTGCTTTTCCTTTTTCTACATTCACTACTTTGTAGATGCGTGGAAAATGGTTTCATTGTTGGTTTTGATTATCATAATTACCATTGTTGGGATACGGGATGATATGAACAACCTGACACCTTTGACAAAGCTGCTCTTTGAAATAGCTATAGGGATTGTATTGTGCGTTTTGGGCATACGATTGGAGAGTTTCTATGGTTTTCTTGGTATATACGAGCTGCCGATATGGATAAGCTACGTCTTAACTGTCTTTTTCTTCATCGTAGTCTCTAATTCATACAATCTGATTGACGGCATAGACGGACAGGCTGGCTTATTGGCTGTAGCGACTTTTGGTTTCCTGTGTCTTTTCTTGTGGAAAATGATTGAAGATGGAGCGTATGGAGAAACAGAAGGCTTAATCAATCCATACTTTTGGCTGATGATAATAGGTGCAATGCTTGGAGCGATTGTTGGATTCTTGTTTTACAACTGGCAAAAAGCCACAATATTTATGGGAGACACTGGAAGCCTCTTCATAGGCTTTATGATAGGCATTGCAATCATTGTTTCAATGAACTTGAACGGTCAATACGGAGGAGCAATCTTTGATTACCCGATACAAAGCAAGCTTGCCGTTATGTTAGGGTTCTTTTTCCTTCCGCTGGCTGATACATTAAGAGTCTTTATCACAAGAATCAGGAAGGGTAAAAGCCCACTCTATCCCGACAAAACCCACATCCACCATTTCCTTTTAAGAATTAAAGGTTATTCTCACGCAAAATGTGCTATTGTTCTCTTCTTATTTCAGATTTTTGTCTCAACCCTCATCCTCGCTCTCTCATTATGGCTCGACGATACTTGGTTAGCACTTGTCATCTTTTTGTTATGGGTGATTTATGTCTTTGCTTTGAAACTTTTTGTCAATAAACACATAGAACGAACTAAAAAATAAATTTTACATTATGTCGCAACAGGAATACGTTATCAGATTTGAGAATGCTACTATTGCCTACGAGAACACTATCCTCTCAAATATAAATCTTCAAATAAGAAAAGGCGAGTTTGCTTACCTGATTGGCAAGACCGGAACAGGAAAAAGCTCACTGCTACGAGCCATCTATGCCGACCTTCCTTTGAAAGAAGGCGTTGCAGAAGTCTGTGGCTTCAACATCACCAAGATAAAGAAAAGCAATATCGCAATGCTACGGCGTCATTTAGGCATCGTCTTTCAGGATTTCCAGCTTCTGCAAGACAGAACGGTGATTGACAACATTGCTTTCGTGCTTCGTGCCACCGGATGGAACAACAAACAGGCTATAAGAGAGAGAACGATGCGGGTTATTGAAGAAGTAGGCTTGCTGGGTAAAGAAAACGCAAAAATATTCAAACTAAGCGAGGGCGAAAGGCAAAGAGTAGGCATTGCAAGGGCTATTTCAAATGAGCCGGAGCTTATTTTAGCCGATGAACCCACTGGAAACTTAGACCCAATCACAAGTGAGCAGATTGTAAATCTTCTTATGGAGATTTGTAAGAAGAAAGGAACGACTGTTTTCGTTGCCACGCACGACTACATTATGATAGAAAAATATCGGGCTCGCATTATAACCATTGAAGACGGCAAAGTAGAAGGTTAAAATCTTATTTCATTTTAGCAAAACGCCGCTCTGATTTGTCAAAGCGGCGTTTTAGTAAATTGTTATGCTGATATGTGTTCTGCTTTACAAATCCTGCGTTATTTTTCTCACAAATTTCCACTTGCTAAAGAACTCTTTGGCGATTATTCTCAAAAAAGTATAGACCGGAATAGCCAAAATCATACCCGCAATGCCTGCTATCTGACCTGCGACTAATATTACAATGAACACTTCCAAAGGATGAGCCTTCACACTCCTTGAATAGATAAGCGGTTGTAAGACAAAATCATCAATAATCTTTACACTTGCAAAGACAATCAAAAACTTCATAACAATAGGAGCAATATTTATGTTAGGGTCTTGGCTTAAAAAACTCGTCAAACAAATCATCAGCCCAATGATACCTCCAATAAACACCCCAATATAAGGTAAGATGACAAAAGCACCGCAGAAGCAGGCGATGAGGACTACATTTGAGAAGCCAACGCAGTAAAAGCCAACGATTAAAAGAACAATCATAGAAATAATTTCAAGAAAGATGCCGATG
Source organism: Bacteroidales bacterium (assembly GCA_031260565.1). Classification (GTDB taxonomy): domain Bacteria; phylum Bacteroidota; class Bacteroidia; order Bacteroidales; family P3; genus JAISGN01. The sequence goes on along the minus strand of JAISLH010000095.1, from coordinate 33,001 downwards.
AAATAGCGAGATATAAGATTGCGTGAGCTGTTCATTATGTTATGAACCTCATTTAGATGCTTGTCTGGCGTTACTGCGTCAATGAAATTAACTAACAGGTGGCTGTCTTTAAGAAAGAAGAAAGCGAAGAAAACAACAATGAAGACTCCCATCAAGAAATTGCTTGAGGCAGTAAGCAACCAATTCGCTACATCAGTCAAATTGAACATCGTAAATAAGCTCATAATCTTCGCAGACACCATATCGGTAAGGCTTGTGTTGTCATGCATCAACTGATATTCCCGTAAGAAATTCTCAGCACTTCGTATCGGCTCGGCGTAATAGTCGGCTATGGTGTAGATGTCAAGATTGGAGAACGCCATTGCTTGCGAAATGATAAGCGGAACAAGAAAATAAAACACCAAAAAGAAGATTCCCAGCACCAAAAGCAAAGATACGCCAGTCGAAACACTGTTTCCTATCCTCAGACGCTTATAATGAATTTTGGAAATAAGATTTTTGAGCGGTCTTCCCATAAAAGAAATCACTATTGCAGCGAAAAGACAGCCTACAAGAAAGCGAAAATACCATATAAGCCAAACAACAAGAACCACAACCGCCACAGACGCTATCCATTTGGCTATTGTAGGGAACTGAAACTTTTTATTGTCTTCCATAAACCTTATTTTAAGTTGTTTAAATGTTATCTTAGATTGTTAAAGCATTATCTTCGGCGAGCCATTGAGCGTAAGACGTTGCCGTTTCGCAGAGTTTAATTTGGGTTAATGTCGTTTCGGGCGGCAGTTTGTTGGCAAGGCGACTGACAAAATCCTGTAACATATTCTCACACGTTGGTTGGTAATTGACAATCAGAAGTTTCGTGCCGCTGTTGTGAAGTTTAGAGGCATACAAAGAGTCGTTTCGCAATATCAAAGCGTGATCAAAATCTTTCAAAATCTCATTTTCCACTATCGTTTTCAGACATGAAAAATCCACAACCATACCATACTTCGGGCTTTGTTTATCCTCACTTGGCGAACCTTTGATTGAAACGAACAACTTATACGAATGACCGTGTATATTGCTGCATAAACCATCGTAATCAGTCAAAGCGTGAGAGGCTTCAAAGTTAAACTGCTTGGTAACTCTTATTGTCATAACTTAATCTGCCAGAAGAACAAAACAAAAGCAAGCAATAAAGCAACTAAAACACCCTTTGTGGCATTGTGAAGCCGCTTTTTGGCGTAATATCTCAGCAAAAGGATTGGTGCAACGAAAGCAAAGATAAGCGTCTTAGCTAATTTAGCCTCGCCCAAATCCCAAACCGAAAACACCAAAGCAATAACCCCGCCACCCAAAGCCGTCAGCAGGACGCAGAACACAAATCCTAACAGAGCATTATCTTTTTTTAACATATCGTTTCTTTGTTTTAATTTTGCGTTTCAAACCTTTGGGCATAAGTTTTCAGTAAATGGTGAGCCGTAAAGTCGGTGTGCATCGGCGTAATGGTCGTATAACCATTGTGTAAGGCTATAAGGTCAGCCTGTGGTGAAGTTTCCCGCAAATGACACTCTCCATTAAGCCAGTAAAACTTCTCTCCCTCTTCATCTCCCTTCTCTACAAAATTCTCTTCCCAAAAAGCATTAGCCTGATGACAAACCTTAATGCCCCTGCTTTGCCCAACGGGGAAATTTACATTAAGACATATCCCGCTCTCCAAGCCATTGGTCAGCACGCTTTTAGCAATCCGATAAATTGTATCACCAATATAGTCCAAGCATTCTTGCTTTGAGTCGCTGTCTATTGAGAATCCGACAGACGGAATGCCTGCTTCACAACCGGCAAAGGTTGCAGCCATAGTCCCGGAGTAGATAGTGTTAATGCTGGCGTTGCATCCGTGATTCACTCCTGCTACTATCAGGTCGGGCTTCTTTGTAAGGATACGGTGCAAGCCTAATTTGACGCAATCAACGGGCGTTCCATCAACACTGTAACATTCAAAAGGCATATCCATTTCCTGTTTAAAACTTATGGGACGAACAACCGTTATGCTGTGAGACTGACCGCTCATCTGGGATTTAGGTGCTACGACAACGATACGCCCCAAGCGTTGCATTACATCAGCCAAAAGAGCTATTCCTTTTGAGAAAAAGCCGTCGTCATTGCTTATAAGGATGAGTTTTTCGCTCATTTGATTCATATTAAAATCTTGTTTAAGAATGTGCAAAGGTACAAATAATTTTGCAAATCCTGAGAAAAGTAGTACTTTTGCAGCCTTATAAAAGACTAAAATCAATGAAATTTCCACTCTTACGAGCCTTCACCAAGCTATTCTGGCGTATTGATAACCGCTTTCTCCGTTTCCTTTTCGTGGGAGCATTGAACACGATTGTAGGCTATGGTTTCTTCCTCTTCTTTATTTGGATTGGACTGCCCAGAGCCTTATCTCTGCTGTTTAGTAACATCTTTGGCGTTGCTTTTAACTACAAAACGACCGGCGTTTTAGTCTTTCAGAACAAAGATAACAATCTTATGCTGCGGTTTTTCGCCGTTTATGCCTTCGTTTATCTGATAAACCTTGCTGAATTGTGGCTTTTGGCTAACTCAGGGCTTTATTCCGCTATCTTGGACTGGCATTTGCTTGACTTCATTGACGATATGCCGCTGTCGGAAGCAAAGATTGGCGAAGCGATAGGGCAAGCTATCGTTGTCTTACCTAATGCTGTGATAACCTTTCTTTTAAGCAGGCGGTTTGTTTTTCGTTCCAACAAATTATAATCTCATTTGGGCAAATTTAAACCCTAATTAAAAAAAATGAAAAAAAGTTTTGGAAAATTGCTTTGATATTAAAATTTTTTGTATCTTTGCAACGTAAAACAAAAACAAAACAATTAGAAAACAAAATAAAGAAAGGAAAAAAGAAATGAAAGTTATTTGTAACTTAAAGAAAGAAAAATATAATTCGTTATTAGACGTTAAAATTTTTTATATAAGTTTTAGCAATGCGAAGGGTCATTCTGCTGTAATATATCAGCAAATGGTGCGAACGTGATTGTTTTTCATATTATTAAATTTATAGAGTAGTCTGCTTATATGCACGACTGCGGAGGTGATACAAAATATCACCTTTTTTTTGTGCTTTTTTGATAAATTTTGACTTGATTTTAATATTTTATTGTCAAGCCTTAGAATTCTAAAGCTTGACAATATAATCCTAAATCTTTACAATAGAATTCTAAAGCTTGACTTCGTGAAATTGAAGCTTGATTTCGTGAGACGGAAACTTGATTTGCGTTCGATGCTTCTTTGATTTGCGTTTGGTGAAGTCAAGTTTCAATAAATTAGAGCTTGATTTGGCAAAATTATTGCTTGATTTGGCGAAAATGAAGTAAAATTACAGAAAAATTTCATTTGATTTCGCTCATTTTTTTTGTTGATTTCCGTACTTTTTTTTGAACTTTTGATGTAAGCAATGAGAGTTATCTGTAATTTTAACAGCGTTCCAAAACGGCGAAACAGGGGAGAAATTTGCCAAAATGAGATTTATTTTCGCTAAAATGACGTTTTTTTTTCATAAAACAGCGTTATGTAAAAATAAATTACTACTTTTGCCAAACCAAAGAAAGACTTAGAAGATTGAAACAAAATAATATAGAACCAAAAAAAAAGATAAAAAGATGAAAGCAAAGAAAAACAGCCTCAGACGAGCTTTTGCGGTCGTCCTTATGGTGTTTGGCGTCAGCATAATGATGTCCTGCGGCGACACAAGTTGCGAATGCTTAATGACTTACGTACCTAACAATGTCGTTCAAGGCTATGGCTACAACGTTACCTTGGATGACGTTGATAAAACGAAGTGTGAGAACGCCGACAGAGAGATTTGGGACAAGGAAATGAAGAAAATAGACTCGCTTTTGACTGCTGCGGGCATTGATTATCAACTTAGTTGCGTTGCAAATTAAAGAAGGATGAAATACTATATAATTGCAGGCGAACTTTCTGGTGATTTGCACGCTTCTTATCTGATAAAAGAGCTGAAAAAACAGGATAAGGATGCGGTTTTTCGTGGCTTTGGCGGCGACAAAATGAAGCAAGCCGGCTGTCAAATCGCAAAGCATATCAATGAATTAGCGTTTATGGGTTTTGTTCAGGTGCTTACCCACATCAGGGCGGTACTTGGCAACATCAAAGCGTGCAAAAAAGATATTCTTGCCTATCAACCGGACGTTGTTATTTTTATTGATTATCCGGGATTCAACCTTCGTATCGCTCAATGGACTAACCAACAGAGGATAAAGGCGTTTTACTACATTTCTCCTACTGTTTGGGCGTGGAAAAAGAGCCGAATGAAACAGATTAACAGGACAACAGAGCGGCTTTATGTCATTCTGCCGTTTGAAAAGGCTTTTTACGCCCGTCATCGCTTTGGAGTAGAGTATTTTGGCAGCCCTTTGATAGAAGAAATCGCTGACTTCCGCAACGCAAAAGCAAGCAACGACAAATCGCAATGGGACTATAACACAGAGGAATGGAGTTTTGACACCGCAAAAGCAAGTGCCGCTGCACCAAAAGGTTATGTCGTCCTCCTGCCGGGAAGTCGCAAGCAGGAGATAAAGGATATGCTGCCGATGATGTTGCGTTTGGCGGACAATTATCAGCAATTCCACTTCATTATTGCAGGCGTTAGCAACCTTGAACCTTCATTTTACGACAAAATAATAGGCGAAAGAAACGTGGAAGTGGTCTATAATCAGACATATAACCTTCTTTCGCAAGCCCAAGCCGCTATTGTAACATCGGGAACGGCTACTTTGGAGACAGCCTTGTTTAGAGTGCCGCAAGTGGTTTGCTATAAGGCTGATGCAATATCTTATCGTATTGCCCGCTCTCTTGCCAATGTGAAGTATATTTCTTTGGTTAATCTTATCCTTGACAAGCCTGCGGTTACTGAATTGATACAAAATGACTTCTCTTATGAGCGTCTGGCGGATGAATTTGAGCTTATAGCCTACGATAACGATAACAGAGAGCGGATGAAAGCTGATTATGACACGATTATATCGCTTTTGGGACAGACGGATGCCTCTTCCAAGATAGCGGAACACATGTCGGCATTATTAAAACATTAAAAGATGAAAGCTAAACACCTGATTATTATCGCACTCCTTGCTTTTGGCAATACGTTATGGGGTCAGAAGATACGGGTACGGCTTTTCAGCGAGCGGAAACTTGACAAAATTGAGTTAAAGGCTTCATTTGGAGCGTACAATCTTCTCTTTGACGACACCATATCGGCTACTATGCCCCGCAATGCTCATATCGGCGTAGTGATGAAGGATAACAGGCTCGCAGTGAGCATAAACGATAGCGTCATTGGGCGTTACAAAAAACTGAAATTTGTTTCCAACGGGCTGAAATGCTTTTTCCAAATCACGCCTTCCAACGATGAGAAACTGCAAAGGCGTTATGACGATGACCTTATAGTCTTTTGCGATGGCAAGTCATTGATTTGCATTAACGAAGTAGAAGAATACAACTATGTAGCAGCCGTTGTGCAGAGTGAAACTTGGGGAGCGACCACCAATGTTGAGTTCTTCAAAGTTCAAGCCTTATGTTGCCGCAATTATATGAGCAAAAACTTGGCTAAACACTCAAAAGAGGACTTCAATCTTTGCGACAGCGTCCATTGTCAAGTGTATAAATCTCGTGCAAACAAGCCTGAGGTCATTGAAGCAGTCTTTCTCACTCGCGGAGAGGTCATTACGGACGACAAAGGCAAGATTATAGAGACTCCTTTCCACTCTAATTCCGGCGGAATGACTGTTGCCGCTGTTGATGTTTGGGGAAAGGATGTGCCTTATTTGGTTTCGGTCGTTGATAGCTTTTCTTTGAAGTCCAAAAACCTAAACTGGGAGAAACAAATCAAACAAAGAGAGTGGCTTAACTATTTTAGAGACAAGGGAATTGACATAAAAGATTCGGCAAACCTTGATACGCTGCTTCATTTCAGTCAAAGCGAGGGACGAAAGAAAGATTTGCTGGGCGTTTCGTTGGTTAAGATACGTCAGGACTTTGGTTTGAGATCTACTTATTTTAATGTAGAGCCTTGGGGCAGTGATGTGAAGCTGTCAGGTAAAGGTTACGGACACGGAGTTGGGCTTTCGCAGGAGGGAGCTATCATTATGTGTGAGCAGGGCTTTGAATACTGGGAGGTAATTGAGCATTACTTTCCGCAGTGTAAGGTTGTCAAACCGCAGGATTTGTAATCGTTAATTTCTTATGGCGTTTGAGCGTCATCCTGTTTGCTTTCCAAATATTAACTTCCACGAAAAGAGCGGCATAAAGAAACTCCGAGCTAATAGATAAGAGAGAAAACCTATCCAAAGAGCGTTGCTGCCGATTGCACCTTTGAAACAGAAGAACAAACCAAAGTAAAGGGCTGTGGCAATGAAGATTGCGTTCCGCATAATAGCAGATTGAGTCATTCCAATCAGTATTCCGTCATAGAGAAAGGCTACAAAGCCGCACAGAGGTATTAAAAGAGTCCAAACCAAATAGTCTTTGGCGACAGCAATGACGTGTTTCTGGTCGGTCAAAAGCCATAGTATCTGCTCAGACCAAAGAGCGTAAATGCCCATAACGCAGATGCTTAACACCAAACCCCATAAGAGGATAAGTTTAACGCTCTTTTGCAAATTTTTTCTGTCCTTTGCACCCACGTAACGACCGCAAAGACTCTCGGCAGCGTAAGCAAAGCCGTCCATAAAGTAAGAAAACAGGGAGAAAAGCTGCATAAGCAAAGTATTAACCGCTAAAAGAGGGTAGGGCATCTTTGAAGAGGCTATGGTGAAATAAGTAGATACGCAAATTAAACAAAGAGTGCGGAGGAAGATGTCGCCATTGACTTTGAAGAACTGCCACATCTTGCTTTTGTTAAGGCTTTGGCGGAAGTTGAAAAGGTGAAAGAGTCTGTTGTATTTTGCGAACAAAAAAATGAATGTTGTTATCAGTCCGCCGTATTGAGCAATGACCGTTCCCCAAGCGACACCTGCCACCCTCATATCTAAGCCTATAGCCAGCCAAAGACTGAAAACGATGTTCAGGATGTTGATAAGGATAGCGATAAACATAGGAGTCTTGGAGTCTTGCATACCAATAAACCAACCCTTCAAGGAATACATCCCAAGCGTAGCAGGCGCTGCCCAAATTCTAATAAAGAAGTACTGCATTGCAAGCTCAATTACCGAATTTTTATCTTCAATCACGCTTTCTGCTATCAAGGAAATGGGATATTGAAGAGCAATCAACGTTATTGCAGCAGTCAAAGCAATGAAGCAGGCACGGGTCAGGATGTTCATTGCTTCCTTAAAATCTTTTGCACCAAAGGCTTGAGCCGTGAAACCACTTGTTCCCATCCTCAGAAAGCCAAAATTCCAGTATATAAACGTGAATATCATAGAGCCAACTGCTACTCCGCCGATGTAATCTGTTGTTCCGCCGCCGCTATCCAAATGTCCGACAATGGCAGTATCTACCATACCGAGCAGAGGCACAGTTATATTGGTTATAATGTTTGGAAGGGCTAAGGAAAGTATGCGTTTATTCACTGCTTTGTTTCTTTGCGGACAGCATTCGTTTGAAATAAGGCAAATGCCACAGGATATGAATTAAGCCGACTAAGGTCATAACGACACCAGACCAGACATGGATTTTCAGATACAAAGCAAACATACCCATATTGAAACGATAATTGAGCTGAGCCACTAAATAAAAACCTCCAAAGCAAGAGCCGATAAAACTTAACAGCAAAACAACATTCCATATCCTGCGATGCGTGATTTTTCTTATCATTCCCAGCTTTACAAGTGCCATAGTGAGAAAATAAAACAGCATCACAATGGCACTAATCTCTATTAGAGGGTATGGTTTTTCGGTTTTGGTTTCTTGGTTCTTGGGTTGCGGCGGTTGTTGGTTGATAGCGGGAATTTCTTGTTTTGCCTGCGGCTGCTCCTGCTTGGTTTGGGCAGGTTGTTGCTTGGTTTGCGGCTGTTCTTTTTTGATTTGCGGTTGCTCTACGTTGGGAATGGCTTCTGTTTGCTCTGTTTCAGGGGCTTTTTCCACGCTTCCGTTGTCGCAAAATCCGTCATTGTTGTCGTCAATGAATCGTCCGCAACCATAAACGCAATTTACCTTTGTGCCGTTGCCAAAAGGGCATTGAGCAAAACTTGCCAAGCCAAAAGCAAGAAAAAGCAGCAGTGTTATGAACTTTGGTTTCATCTTAATAATGCACTTAAAAAACGTCTGCAAAGGTAATAAAATTTATACTAAGTTTGATTTGCCCAAAATAAAACGCCGCTTCATTTTCTTAAAGTGGCGTTTGGTGACGCTGAAACGCCACTTCAAGAAAATGAAGCGGCGTTTGGCGGCAATAGAAAAAAAAAGCGTAATTTTGCATCTTCATTTTAATTGGTTATGTGTAGAAAAAGAATTTATTTTATGCTCTTTCCGCTCTGCGTTATGGCGTTTTTGGGTGGCTGTAATAAGGCTTCAACGTCCTCAAAGGCACGGATAACACTTGATGGCTTGACTCAGGGGTCGTATTTTCATATTGTGTATTATGGCGATCAGGACAATGGAAAAATTAAACAAGGCATTGACAGCATCCTTTCAGCCGTTGATAACAGCCTTTCACTATGGAACGAAAATTCTTTGCTGACCCGTATCAACAAAGGAGAGAATGCGGTTGTGGATAAGATATTTAGAGACAATCTTGCCTTATCTTATGAAATTTCTACGCTGACTGACGGTGCTTTTGACGTTACAATAGGCGGCTTGGTGAAGATTTACGGCTTTGCAAACAAAGAACGGCGAAAGGTAAGTGAGCAAGAAGTACAGCATTTGTTACAATACGTTGATTATAATAAGGTGTCAATTAGCGAAGACGGGCATTTGATAAAGCAAAGTGGGACAGAGTTGGATTTTAACGCCATTGCACAGGGCTATACCACTGACATAATAAGTGATTACCTGATTTCAATGGGCGTAAAGGACTTTATAGTAGATGTAGGCGGTGAAGTATTTGCTCAGGGCACTAAACCGGACAACCAACTCTGGACTGTGGCAATAGAAGAGCCTGCTGCTGATTCGCTAAGTGAAGCAAAGTACAATTATACCATTGGTTTGGACAACCAAAGCATTGTAACGTCAGGCTCTTATCGCAAATACTATGAAGAAAACGGCGTAAAATATTCCCATACCATTGATACCAAAAGCGGAAAGCCTGTTACGCATACCTTATTATCTGTTTCTGTTCTGGCAGACAAAAGTTATAAGGCGGACGGACTTGCTACTGCGTTTATGGTTATGGGTTTGGATAAGTCAAAAGCCTTTCTCAGTGAGCATAAAGAGTATGAGGCGTATTTTATTTTCAACGATGAGCAAGGTAAATACAAGACTTATGCCACCGAAGGCTTCAAAAAGAAACTCAAAAAGGTAAATCAGTAATTCAAACTCTTGTTTGGTAATAATAATAGACTTATGGACATTCAGACAATAAAGGCACGCTTCGGCATAATAGGCAACGACCCCACGTTAAACAAGATTTTGCAGGTCGCAATGCAGGTTGCCGTAACGGATATGAACGTTTTGGTAACGGGAGAGAGTGGAGTAGGGAAAGAAGTCTTCTCAAAAATTATCCATCAGACCTCTCCACGAAAGCATAACAAATACATAGCAGTAAATTGTGGTGCAATACCGGAAGGAACGATTGAAAGCGAGTTATTTGGTCACGTAAAAGGCTCATTTACTAATGCAGACAGAGACCGCAAAGGCTATTTTGCCGAAGCAGATCAGGGAACAATTTTCTTGGATGAGGTAGGGGAGTTGCCATTGTCAATGCAGGCTAAGTTGTTACGGGTCTTGGAGCAAGGGGAATTTATCCCTGTCGGCTCATCTCGGTCAATGAAGGTAGATGTAAGAGTTATTTCGGCGACTAATGTCAATCTTCTTGACGCTATTCGCAAGGGTCGTTTCCGTGAAGACCTGTATTACCGCCTTAATCAAATCAATCTTTGTGTTCCTCCTTTGAGAGAGCGTAAGGATGACATCTTTTTACTCTTCCGCCGCTTTGCTTTAGACCACGCAGAGAAGTACCGAATGCCGTCTTTGAGTCTTTCGCCACAGGCAAAGCAATACTTGATAAACTATACGTGGCAAGGAAACATACGACAGCTTAAAAACATAACCGAACAGATGTCAATCATTGAAACAAAACGAGAGATTGACCTGCCAACTCTTCAATCCTACATACCGCTTGTGGATTCCTATTCGCTGATTGTTAATGATAACTTCAGCGATGAGCAACAGGACGAGATATTACTTACAATTATTGAAAACAAACGTCAAATCAACAAATTAGCTTCCGAAGTTGCTCAGCTCAAAGAAATAGTCAAAGGGTTGATTGCCTCAACCAACACAACGCCTCTTCTTTTGCCTAAGCCCGAAGTTCAATATAATGAGCCAGTTGAAGACCCTGCCGATATGGAACTTAACCTTGCCAAAATGGAACGCCAAGCCATCGTCAAGGCTCTTCAAATCGCCGAAGGCAACCGAAAAGAAGCCGCCGTGAAACTTGGAATCTCTGAGAGGACTCTTTATCGCAAGTTGAGTGATTACCAACTTGATAAATAGATGTCAAGGCTTGTCTTCACAACTGACCATTTGCCCGACACAATCCACTTTTGTGTTCCGCTGTCTAAAAGTATCAGCAACCGCCTTCTTCTAATAAATCATTTACAATCAAGAAACAGCACGCCAATCCCTTTAACCAATCTGTCGGATAGCGATGATACCAAGCTCATTGAACAAAGCCTTCAAACCATTCGCTCAACGACCACAGCAACTTTTGATTTCAAAAACTCAGGCACTTCATTCCGCTTTCTACTTGCCTTACTTGCTGTAACAAAAGGACATTGGACGCTGACAGCTTCGCCACGTATGGAGCTGAGGGAAATAAAGCCGTTAGTAGATGTGCTAAATAATTTGGGGGCGTCAATAGTCAGTGCGTCCGATGAGCGTTTGCTGCCGCTGATTGTAGAAGGTAAATCCTCATTATCAACACATAACACGCCTATTCTTCTATCCGCTCAGCCAAGTAGCCAAATCATCAGCTCACTTCTTTTGATTGAAAAATTTATACATCATTTTAGCCTCTCACTCTCGCCAAATCAGTCATCAGTGCCTTACATCACGATGACAAAAGCCCTGATTGCCAACCCAAACGTAGAAGTTGAACGCTGCTGGTCAAGTGCTGCCTTCGCCTATAGCTTAATCAGCCTGCGACAACGAGGTTCGGTCATCATACCTCAGCTGAGCGAGCAATCAATTCAGGGAGATAGCGTCTGCAAACATCTTTTCAGAGCTTTCGGTGTTCAAACAAACTTCACAAAAGACGCTGCCGTTCTGACCTTTAACCCGTCCATCGTAACAACTTCTTCACTTGAAATAGACATACTTCCAATCCCTGATTTGTTCCTTCCACTTGCTGTAACGGCTGCTCATTTTGACGTGAGGACTACGTTTTTCAACGTTTCAAATCTGCGTTTTAAGGAATCGGACAGGCTATCGGTTGCAATAAAACTTCTTAATAATCTCGGCATTGACACAACCGCAACAGCCAACAGCCTGACTATTTACGGCAAATCGCAGCATATTACCGCCAACGTTCCAATTATTTCTACCTTTGGCGACCATAGAGTAGCAATGTCTTTTTCTATCTTAGCCTTTTCTCACCCCAGCGTGATAATTGACGACCCTGAATGTGTAACTAAAAGTTTTGCTAATTTTTGGTCAAATTTTGACATCACATTTGAATAAGTTGGCGTTTCAAACTTTTTTTTTCGGTGAGCTGTAACTTTTTTATACCTTTGTACGTCTTAATAACGATTGTCCGAAAGAAAGAATGATGAACGAAAACGACTACAACAGGCTCGTAATGCAACATAGCGATGGAATATTCAGGTTTTTAGCCCGAATATGCGGCGACAGGGCAAAGGCTAAAGACCTGACTCAGGACGTTTTTCTCAAACTTTGGGAGTGCAGAATGAACATTGACGACAACAAAACAAGGGCTTGGCTCTTCAAAACGGCTCATAATGCGTTTATTGACAACGAAAGACATAACAAAATAATGATAAAGGATAACGATTACTTAGACTTGCAGTGCCAAAAGGTTCAAAACGGATACTCAGACCTCAAAGAAGTGTTGTCAAATGCTTTATCCGCTTTGCCAGAGATGCAGAAAAGTGCAATCCTTTTAAGGGATTATGAAGGCTATTCTTACGATGAGATTGGTAAAATCTTGTCTCTTTCTGCTCAACAGGTGAAGGTGTATATTTTTCGAGCAAGAACGTCTCTTAAACAAATGATTGGTAAAATTGAAAACGTGATTTAGAATATGAAAATAACGATTGACAACTACGAAGCATTCCTTCTTGACGATGCAGAAGGCACATTATCACAACAGGATAAGGTTGGCTTGGATGCATTCCTTGAAGCAAATCCGTCTTTGGCTCAAAGGGCTGAATTATATGACCCATCGCTTGTCTTGATTGCTGATAATGACGTGGTTTATGAAGATAAGAATAAGCTCTTACGCCAAAAGCCGAAGGTGATTTATTACTTCTGGAAGATGACTGCGGCGGCGGCTGTTTTTGTTGGCTTGATTGTCGGCGGTTATTTTCTGATTAGTGATAATAAAACATCACAACCGCTTGCCGTAACGCCGAAAACGCAACATCAAAACATCAAAACGCAACCACAATCCATTCAAACGCCGCCTCAAACTATTCAACCAAAACCACAAATCAAAACCACAAAACAACCAACCGCTCAACCAACGCTGCCAATAGAAGAACCAATAGAGCAAAACATTGTAATACATTCTGATAATCTTGTTGTGTATGAGGTGGATAATTTGATTGTGTATGAGGTTGAGGCGACTAATCTTGTGGTTTATGAAGTTGATAATCTCATTACTTATGATACGTCTGCCATAACAACGTTTATTGAGGACAGAAAGGCGGATTGGCACAGGATTAAGAACAATCTTTCCAATCAACTAATGGCTCGTGTGGCTGAACCGATGAAGAAATTATTTAATATTTAAACTTATAAAAACAGAACGCAAATGAAAAAAGTTATTATTTATGTTGCCGCCTTTTTATTCGCCGCAACAACAGCAGTAGGTCAAGGAACATATACTGCAACACAAGAGATTAAAGGTGAGATACGCACCATTAGTGTAGATTGTATTAAACGCACTATTTTAACAAGAGGAGACGCAAATTCTATCAGAGTTAGTTCGTCCGATAAAAAAGTGCTGGACAGTAGTTATATCTGTAAAATTACAGATGATAAATTGACATTGCGACACTCAACGAGCAACAACGACATTACTGTAATCATAACACTCAAAGATGATATATCAAGACTTGAAGTATTTAATGGAGAGGTAGTAGTGAAAGGGGCTATCAACAACCCTTATTTTGATTTAGAAGTGGGTACAGCCTCAGATGTTGCCTTAAAAGAAGTCAAAGCAGACGTTGTTACAATTAGAACAGCTCCATTTTCAATTTTGGTAATAGACAAATTAAATATTGCTTCCAACTTTGAATTTAATCCCAATGATAATTGTACTATAGCCATAAAAGATTTCAATTGCTCAGGAGATATAGTCTTTCTTCATGCACCAGAGAGTGCAAATATTATAGTAAATGGTCATAGTTGGAATGATTACTTTAACAATTTAAGAAAAAATGTTGTTAGTACTACTTCCCAAAACGATGAAAACATATCCGACCAAGAAGCAGAAAGAAGAGAAAAACTTTGGGAAAAACAAGAGAAACGTTTGGAGAGAGCAGAAGAGCGTGCCGAGAGAGCAGCCGAAAAACGAGAGAAACGATTAGAAAAGTTGGAGGATGAAAGAGAACGTATATTAGAAGAAGCCGCAGATAACGATTACAGGGGCGACAATAATTTCAGCTCTCACAGCGTTTCCGCCGGCATAGGCATATCTTTCCTAACGGCAAGCAACAATCCCAACAACTTCTCCGAACTTTTCAATCAGGGAAACACATCTCTTGCTATTGAAGGAGGTACTCGCTGGCACTTTGAGTTATATGCTGTCCTTCCGATGACAAAACATTTCGCTTTCAACGTAGGTCTGGGCTTTGAATTCAACTGGTTTAGCTTTGAGAAAGACCTTGTTGCTTATCCGGACGGCGATAACTACCGATTGCTTTCACCCTTTTATACTGGAAATTTAAATAATTACGAGTCTAATTTATATGCTCATTATCTAACGCTACCTCTTATCTTTGAATGGAAACCTACCAAGAACTTCGGCATCAATTTCGGCGTCATCGGCGGGCTTAAAATCTACTCAGCCTTCAAGACTTACTACGAGTGTGATAACATAGAGACAGACAAATACTTTACGGACTACAACAACATCAACCCTTTGAAGGCAGACCTGCAGCTTGGCTTGAGCTACAAATACTTTAACGTCAATTTCAGATATGCCCTTGTTCCGATATTTAAGGCGGGCAGAGAGGAAATAGTTTATCCCTTTAGCGTTGGACTTAGCTTCGGTTTATAAGAACATAGAAACAAATCATAACATACTCATTACACTGAGAGCGGCTATAAGTTCCGCTCTTTTTTTTTGCTCTACAGGTTTGCTTTATATCCTAATAAGTTTCTATGAGTTAATTTAAGGTTATAACGAAATTATTTAAGGTTATAACGAAATTATTTAAGGTTATAACGAAATTATTACAGGTTATAACGAAATTATTACAGGTTATAATGAAATTATTACAGGTTATAATGAAATTATTACAGGTTATAATGAAATTATTACAGGTTATAATGAATCCATTTCAAGTTGTAATGAATCCATTTTATAATAAATTTTTATCTTTTCCAGAAGGACGGAAGGAAGATGATGATGACCGTAACTATTTCCAAACGCCCCAGATACATCAATATGGAGAATATCCATTTGGCGGCGTCAGGGAAAGCTGAGAATGTATGGTGCGCAGTGTCTATGCAGATAGTGCCCACACATCCCAAGCAACTCAGACAGCCTTCCAAAGCCTCCGTAAAGTTTAACCCTGCGAGCGTCAATAATAGTGTAGCAACAATAAAGACTGCTATGTAGAGCAGAAAGACCGCCAAAACATTATACAATACAGAGGAAGGAACATTACGCCCGTCTAACTTTACGGGAATTAACGCTCGGTTATGAAAATTCATTTTGATGATGTTGCGAACATTTTTCACCAAGACAATAACCCTCACCAACTTAATACCACCTGAGGTTGAGCCGCTCATAGAGCCCGTTACCATCATTATACAGATGAAGAAGATAGCCAAAGTTCCCCATAAGCCGTAGTTAGCTGTTGTGAAGCCGGTGGTAGAGATGACTGATATGACTTGAAAGAAACCTTCCCTGAGCGTAAGTTCAACGCCTTTGTCGGCAGTGTAATTTAAGACCGAGACAATTAGCGATATGGCAAAGATAAGAAAGATGTAGAGCTTAAATTCTTCGTTTCGCTTAACCCAGGAGAATTTTCCTTTGAAGAGATTATATATTAAGATAAAATTAGCACCGGCTGGAATCATAAACAACATCATCAAGTATTGGATATTTATTCCGAATGCGGCGGCAGATGCGTCTTTGGTGGAGAAACCTCCTGATGATACGGTGGCAAAGCTGTGGCATACGGCATCATATAATGACATACCTCCCAGCCAGTACGCCAAGCCGCAAGTAAGTGTGAGCACGTAGTATATAACTACGAGGATACGCCCTGTTTGTCTTGTGCTTGGAGTAATCTTTCCTTTCTCAGGTCCCACCATTTCGGCTGAAATAAGAGACATTCCACCGCCTCCCTCTATCTGCATAAACGCCACAACAACTACTACAATACCTATACCGCCAACCCACTGCGTTAAGCATCTCCAGAACATTATACCTTTGGGGAGTAGCTCTACGTTATCCAAAATTGTCGCTCCTGTAGTCGTAAAGCCTGATACTGTCTCAAACCATGCGTCTGTTATGGAGGGAATATAGCCGCCGATAATAAAAGGTAAAGAGCCGAAGAACGATATTGTGAGCCATATCAACGCAACTACTATGTAGCCGAGCTTACGGTCTATCACTACGTCCTTAGGTTTAGATAATATGGAACACACTACGCCTGTGCCGAAGGTAATGCCACCACTGACGAGCAGCGTTATGACATCACCGGAGTCATAGAAAGCCGCCACTGCTGTACTTCCAAACATAAGCACTGCCTCTAACAATATCATACGCGAAAGGATATGGACTACGGTCTTCAGTCTTGGGTTGCGGGAGCTAACTGCATTCATCATCATCTTCTATCTCCTTGACCAAATTGAACGTGAAAACAAAGCAAAGAAAGAATAAATCTCCAGCCTGCCTATTAACATAAGAGCAATGATGATGACCTTAGCCCCAGAGTTTGTTGAAGCGTAAGTGAAGCTACTACTTGCTACTTCTTCGCCAAGACCTCCTACATTGTTTATATTGGCGGAGGCTATCATAAAGGCATCGTCAAAGCTTATACCACTCATTGTTATCAGTGCTGCCCCTACCACGCATATAATAATGTAGAGAAAGAAGAAGCCAAATATCATATTAACGCTGTCGTCCTTTATGGCAGAGTGGTTAAATCTTACAGGCAGGACACTGTGAGGGAAGAGCAACCGCTTGATAGCAGCCGTAGTATAACGGGCAAGGATAGTAACACGCACAATCTTTAAACCCGTAGAGGAAGATGCAGAACAGCCTCCGATAAACATAAGGAAGACTATGAAGACAGAGGCAAATAACGGCAGGCTTTGGCTTGAGAAGCTATACCCTGTGGTGCTAACAGCCGATATGATATAGAAGAAACTTTTGCTTATAGTGGCAAGAATGGCATGTATGTCTGTTGAGAAGTCTGTTTTGAAATAGAAGAAAAGCGAAAGTATCAACGAGGCAATCAGTATGAGTTTTGAATACACTCTGACTTGCTCATCGTGGAAGAGAAGTCTGCGTTTTGAGGTTATAAGGAAGTAAAGCAGGTAGTAACTGATACCTGACAGAAACATAACACTCATCAACACCACCCTGATAGACGGAGAAAAGACGCCTGCCCCGCCATCATTAAACATAAAGCCGCCTGTTGAGACGGTAGTAAAGGTATAGCAAAGGGCATTGAAGGTATCCATTTTTGCAGCCAGCAAAGCCACGAAGCAAACGCCACTTATGAGCAGGTAAATGATAAAAATCATATATATAGTGGTGCGAAGATGAGGCTTAACCTTGCTGCTGTTTATGGAATCAAACTCTATGTTGAAGAAATTCTGCACATCGTTTCGCAGAGATGGCATAAGGGAGATGAGAATGAAAATAAAGCCTAAGCAACCTATCCATTGAGTTAAAGCCCTCCAAAACAATATTGCTTTGGGTATGCCGATGAAGGTGGTGATAAGCGAAGAGCCTGTTGTGGTGAAGCCAGAAAAGGATTCAAAAAGAGCATCTAACGCGCTAAAATAATCACCGAGAAAGGTATAAGGCACAGCCCCCACGACAGGCAGCAGTATCCACGACAGCCCTATTGTCAATCGTCCGTCACGTTTTGACAAGAATGGCTTATGTTTAGCGTAGGCTTGCTTGAGAAGAGTTCCTACCATAAAGCAGCTAACGGAGCAGAAGACAAAAACCCAAGAGCAAGCCTCAAAATAAATGAAGCCCACTACCGCAGGAGCAATAAAAGCCACCGAAAAGAACAGCAACAGGACTCCTATGACGTAAAGGAATAGCTGATGGTTGAAGCGTTGCGACATTATTTAATTACAAATTACTCTTTTTAACGCCTGCAAAAGTACGACATTTGTTCAAAACAACATAGTTTGCCTTTAATAAAACAAAACCAATCATCATTTTCATTTATCCTTAGATTGTTAAAATGATGTGTAAAATTGCTTTAAAAATAGACTAAATAATTACATCTTTATCTCATTTAATTTATACAAAACACTCATAAAAACAAGCCATTTTTAGCATAAATTTTGTCAAAAAACAGATTAAAAACACCCTTTTTTCACTTAATTTTGCCCATTTTTTAATACGATTTTACCCAAACACCACTTCGTCAGAACGAAACGCCGTTTTAATTTTCTAAAGTGGCGTTTCGTGACGCTGAAACGCCACTTTAGGAAAATAAGGCAGAGTTTGGTTTTGACGAAAATGACGATTTATTTTACTGTTTCAAAAAAAAGAGGTATTTTTGCCACTCAAAATAGAATGATAAAAACAGAAATAATATGAAAAAAATTATCCTCTTCGCAGCTATATGCTGTTTTGGACTCGCCTTTAATGCAAAGGCTTATGATTTTTCCGCTATGAATGATGACGGAAAGACAATTTATTACAACATCACATCGGTAACTGCTCCGATGACAGTAGCGGTAACGTACGAGAGTTACGTATATTATAGTGGAAGTGTTATAATTCCTTCATTTGTGGTTTATAATGGAAATGCTTATTCTGTAACATCAATTGGAGCTGGTGCTTTTTCTAGTTGTATTGATTTAACGTCAGTAACTATTGGTAATTCTGTAACGTCAATTGGAGCTGGTGCTTTTTATGAGTGTGGGAGTTTAACATCAGTAACTATTGGTAATTCTGTTATGTCAATTGTAGATTGGGCTTTTTATGGTTGTAGTGGTTTGACGTCAGTAACTATTCCTAATTCTGTTACGTCAATTGGAAATTATGCTTTTTATAATTGTAGTGGTTTAGCATCAGTAACTATTGGTAATTCTGTTTCGTCAATTGGAAATTATGCTTTTCATAATTGTAGCGATTTAACGTCAGTAACAAGCAATGCTATTACACCATCAACTGTATATGATAGTACTTTTTCTGGTATAGGTGCTAATGCTGTTTTCTATGTTCCTTGTGTTAGCTTAGGTGATTATCTAGCTGCTCAGTATTGGAGTGAGTTTAATTATGGGGAATGCTTTACAGAAAATAGTTTGAATGATGTTGATGATGTGGTAGAGGTTAGCATTTATCCAAATCCAATAAAAAATGTATTGAATATTGGTTGCTTTGGTAAGGTTGAAAGTATTGAAATATTTAATCTTTTGGGGCAAAAGGTTTATGCAGGTATGACAACAACGATAGATGTTAGCAACTTTGCAAAAGGTAACTATGTTGTGAAAGTTTATACTGACAAAGGCGTAATGACAAAGAAGTTTGTAGTAGAATAAAATCGTTTGAGATTGTTGTATTAACTGCTGTTATTTGCAGGATGATATAAACCAAAAGTACGTATCTTCAAAAGGAAATACGTACTTTTAAGTTGTGTGAGGTTATAAACTTCCCTTAAAGTCGGGGTTATAGCTTTATGATTTCGCTTGAGCGATTGAGAAATTGATATTCAAACAAGCCTAATGTGTCAGACTTGCTCGCCACTAACTCTACTTTGTACTTTTTACCCCACTGCCGCCTTATGGATTTGAATAAGCCCTTTGTGATATAGGCATAGACGAATGGGTGAGTAACAATGGTGAGGTGCTTTTCGTTTTGCTCTTGTGCCAAATATTTAAGGTCGTTTTCTATGTCGCTAATCACCGCTAAGGAGGATTTAACCTTGCCTGTGCCTTCGCAAATAGGGCAAACTTCCGACACATTAACCTCTATCAGAGGCTTAACACGATGACGAGTGATTTGCATCAAACCGAATTTGCTTAAAGGAAGTATGGTGTGGCGCGACCTGTCTTTTCTCATTTCCTCTTCCATCTTTTGGTAGAGAAGTCTTCGGTGCTCTAAAGAATTCATATCAATGAAATCTATGACGATAATACCGCCAATGTCTCTTAGCCTTAGCTGCCTTGCAATGGCAATGGCTGCCTCACAATTGACGATATATAGATTTTCTTCCTGATTTTCGGAATCCTTAACCTTGTTGCCGCTATTAACATCAATGACGCATAACGCCTCCGTCTGCTCTATCACAACATAGATACCACTACGAACGGTAACGACCTTGCCGAAAGAACTGCGGATTTGATTGGCTATATTGAAGTTTTCGAAGATTGGAGTAGGTTGTTTGTATAGCTTTAATATGCTCCCTTTTTCAGGATATATACTATGAATATAGTGTCGCAACTCTTCATAAGTATCCTGTTGATTGACATAAATGTTGTTGAATTCGCCTGAAAGAAAATCCCTCAATATAGCAGTGGATTTATCTACTTCAGACATAAGTTTGGCAGGTGGTAAGGTTTTGGAGAGTTTCTTTTTGAGATTATCCCATTTGTCAGTAAGGTCTTTGAGGTCTGCGTCTAATTCGGCGACACTTTTGCCTTCTGCCGTAGTCCTTATTATAATACCGGACTCAGGGTCTTTTATACTATTGATAAGACGCTTCAACCGATCTCTTTCCGTCAATTCCTTTATCTTTTTAGATATGGAAATAGTATTTGCAAAAGGCACTAAAACCACAAAGCGTCCTGCAAATGAAATCTCACAAGATAGGCGAGGTCCCTTTGTAGAAATGGCTTCTTTGGTGATTTGAACTATTATGATTTGCCCTTGCTTTAAGACAGAGGCTATCTGCCCATTCTTTTCCAAATTGGCTTCCCTGACGTTGGTATCGGTGTTTGAGTTTAAGGCATTGCGAGTAAATTTTGCAATCTTTCTAAACTTTAAACCCAAGTCTGAGAAATGCAAAAAACCTTCTTTTTCGTGTCCCACATCAACAAACGCTGCATTGAGTGACGGCATAACCTTCTTTACAATACCAAGATAAATGTCACCAACCAAATGATGCTTGTCTGCTTTTTCCTGATGAAACTCTACAAGCTGCTTATCTTCAAGTAAAGCTATTTCAACTCCCGAATCGCTTACATCTATAATTAAATCTTTATCCAATGGAGTTTGTTTATTATAAATTAAAAAAAGCGAAGCAATAACTATGTTTCATCAATGCTTCGCGTTACATTATTCACTCGGCATACTCAGCAATAGCAAAAAACTATCCTTGCTGCCGAATGAATTTCAATTACTTCTTCTTGTGTCTATTCTTACGCAAACGTTTTTTTCGTTTGTGAGTAGCCATTTTGTGACCTTTTCTTTTTTTTCCGCTTGGCATGATATTCTTATTTAACTTTTACTTTAGCCTTAACTTCACTAACAAACGATTTAGCAGGCTTGAATGAAGGAACATTGTGAGCCGGAATTTTGATTGTAGTGTTTTTAGAGATGTTACGACCTGTTTTAGCCGCTCTTTTCTTAATAATAAAGCTACCAAAGCCTCTTAAATAAACTGCTTCACCCTTTATCAAAGAATTTTTCAAAACGTCCATAAACGCTTCAACGGAGACAGCAACACTTGCTTTTTCTACTCCTGTTTTTTTTGCGATAGCCGCAATAATTTCTGCTTTTGTCATACGATTTTAATTTTACTTATTAATTAAACATTATTACTTTCAAACATCATTTTTTCAACGATTTGAGGGTGCAAAGATACAAAAAAAACTGATATGCAAACGTTTTAGCAAAAAAAAAATTACCTTTGCAGTCTAAAACGTATAAATAATGGCAGGAATAAACAAAGTAATTCTCATCGGTAACGTAGGTGTAACCCCCGATATTTTAATGTTTAACGAAACAAAGAAGGCAATTTTTTCATTAGCCACTACAATTCATCATACATCTAAAAGCTGGGAAAAGACCGAAAATACACAATGGCATAATGTCGTTTGTTGGAGAAATTTAGCCGACATTGTTGAGCAATATGTTACAAAAGGAGCATTGCTTTATGTTGAGGGCTATCTAAGCTATCATACTTGGGAAGACAAAGCTGGAAACAATCGCAAGGAAGTAGAAATTATAGCTTCTCAACTTCAAATCCTTTCCAAAAACTCTTATCAAAAACCAAAAGAAGACTCTATTGCCAAAATAATCTTTGGAGAGCAAGCACCTGAAATAGATAATATGTCAGTACTTCTCAACCAAACCGACAGGCTTAATTCATTTGACGATTTACCTTTATAGCATAAGGTGAGTCGTGATAAATCAATAATTATAAAAAACGGAGAGACTTTAACATCTCTCCGTTTTGCGTATAATTGCGTTAGCCTACACGCGCTATTTCGCAAAATTGACTGCTCTTGTTTCGCGTATGACCGTTACCTTTATCATTCCCGGAAATACCATTTCAGTCTGTATTTTCTTTGACAAATCAAATGATAACTGGCTTGCTTCTTGGTCACTTATCTTTTCGGCAGCAACTATTACTCTCAACTCTCTACCCGCTTGGATAGCATAAGTTTTCATTACTCCATTATAAGACATAGCCAACTCTTCTAATTTGTTCAATCGGTTGATGTAAGCCTCTACAACTTCTCGCCTTGCACCCGGTCTTGCACCCGAAATAGCATCACAAACCTGCACAATAGGGGCATAAAGACTATCCATTTCAGCTTCGTCGTGGTGAGCACCGATGGCATTACAAACTTCAGGTTTCTCTTTGCATTTTTCGGCAAGTTTCATTCCCAAAAGAGCGTGAGGTAACTCTGGTTCGCTGTCCGGCACCTTACCAATGTCATGTAGCAGCCCAGCTCTCTTAGCTATTTTTGCGTTAAGACCAAGCTCAGATGCCATAGTAGCACATAAGTTTGCTACTTCGCGAGAGTGCTGCAAAAGGTTCTGACCATAGGACGACCTATACTTCATCTTACCAACCATTCTAATCAATTCAGGGTGAAGATTGACAATGCCCAAATCTATACAGGTCTTCTTTCCTATTTCTATCACTTCCTGCTCAAGCTGCTTCTTGGTCTTAGCAACTACTTCTTCAATACGGGCAGGATGAATACGTCCGTCTGTTACCAACTTATGCAACGACAAACGGGCAACTTCACGGCGTACTGGGTCAAAGCACGACAACAGAATAGCGTCAGGTGAGTCATCTATTATGATTTCAACACCCGTTAAACTCTCTATCGTCCTAATATTACGTCCTTCACGACCTATAATTCGTCCCTTCACCTCTTCATTTTCAAGGTTGAAGACCGTAACCGTGTTTTCTATCGCAACCTCTGCCGCCGTCCTTTGAATGGACTGAACAATGATTTTCTTAGCCTGTTGGTTTGCCGTCAGTTTTGTTTCCTCCACTATATCCATAATCTTACCGGCAGCCTCCGAACGTGCTTCATCAACAAGCGTTTCTATCAACTGAGCCTTTGCTTGCTCGGCTGACAACCCCGCTATATGCTCCAGACGCTCTACACTCTGGCGAAAGGTCTTTTCAACCTCTTGTTGCCTGACAGCAAGACGCTCTGTCTGACGATTAAGGTTCTCTTTGGCTGCTGCAAGCTCACTACCTTTCTTTTGCAACTCCTCTGTCCTCTGGCTATTTGAACGCTGCTGCTCCTTAATCTTATTCTCAATCTGGACAACCTTATTAGTGCGTTCCTGCATCTGCTTTTCGTGCTCAGATTTCATTTGAAAGAACTTCTCCTTTGCCGCCAACATCTTTTCCTTCTTGATAATCTCTGCCTTTTCCTCTGCTTCCTGCAATACTTTCAGACTACGCTTCTGTAGCTTTTTAGTGAATATGGTAGTAGCCGCAAGTGCTCCAATTCCTAAACCTACAACTCCTACAATGATTCCTGTTACTATTGTACTCATCTTTTGTTAAATTATATTTAAATTATATATTTGTTAAAATTGCCTTCATAATCACCTCCTGCAAAACAAAAAAAAGAACTGCACCAACCAATAAATGGAGTAATGACAAACTCCGAATAATTACGTTTTGAGTGCCAAGTGTATCAAACTTCCACCGCTATGTCAAGATTGACGTAGATTTCCTAAGAAATTGAGGTCTGTTTTACCCACAGAGAGCTTACTCGGTTCGTGTTTAGTGTTGAGTTTGCGAACTGTTTTATTGAATTGATGCAGCTATAAATCTTTTTTATTTCAAAGAACTCTTCTTCTTCTTCATTGTCTTACACCATACAGAGTTGTTCATCAAGCATAGAATCAAGTTGCTCTAATTTCACAATTATCTCATCGTCCTTGAAGCTACGCTTTTGCTCTATATTGATATATTGTGTTACATATTCCAGCAACACCATCGCCAATAAATCCTGTTTATCCTTATAAGCAAATAAACGAGCATAACCATCCAACTTATCTTTGATAAGATTGGCTGCCTGACGAAATACTTCCTCTTCCTCAGGTTGAATCTTCACCTTATACTTTCTTTCAGCAATCGCTATCGTTACAGGTAATTCTTCGTTCATATCAATCATTATCGCTTGTTATCAATGTTATACATCTGTCTATTTTACGCACCAATTCATTTATTTTTGTTTTGCTTTCGGCGATTTCCGAATGCGTTATATCCTTTCCTATATTTATCTGTTTATATTTATCTTCTACTTTTTTATTTTTATCCATTGCGTCATTGAGTTGAGTTTCCAAAGCAAAAATCCGTTCTTTTAGCACCGCATTTTCTACTTTCAAATTATTACATCTTTCAGCAATTTTCCTTGATTTATAGTCTATTGCAGCTATAGTTGCTTCTACTTTATCCATCTCTAACACTCGTTAAACGCTCTGCAAATTTACAGATTTTATTTGAAATGGCAATGAAAATGATAAAAAATAGTGAATATTTTCTTCCGCAGATAGCCAATCAAACGGAACTAACATTATCCACAGCAAAGAATAGACCACCCATTCATTTGTATAGAATTTGGACGGTTGGCAAAAGTCGGTTAAATTATCTCCCGATACCCTTATCAAACAATAAATGTCTATCTCTTGATAATAAGAAAATGAAACAAAGAGATAGAAAATTAAAACAAAATATTGTTATTATGAAAAAAAGCCGTACATTTGCAACCTGAAATCGTAATAAACCGGATGAATAAAACAACACAAAATACCCTATCTAAAACAGCCGCAAACGTTGTTTATTTTGCTGTTCCCGTAGGTTCGGGGGGGGGGGGTAACTCGCTGCAAAATAATGCAATAGCGAGCATTCATGAGCGTTTTACGTGGCTAATTTTTGCCCCTTCTTTTGTGCAAAAATCTCAATCCAACAATCTTTTAATTTATTCCACAGAAAAAACAATTTCAGCAACGGATGATAAGACTTCCGCTGTTGCTAAAATGTTTTCAGCCACAGGAAAAATTGTTTCAGCAATGGAAAAAATAATTTCCGCTATGGCTGAAAACATTTTTGCTGTTGATTATAAAACTTCCGCCATTGCTAAAAACATTTCAGCCACAGGAAAAATTATTTCAGCAATGGAAAATAAATTCTCCGCTATGGCTGAAATGATTTTTGCCGCAGAAAATAAACCTTATTCCAAAGAATTTAATTACCATTTAATAAAAAATATTTAAGTTATGTCAGAAACAAAATCAAATTTTCAGGCTCCCGATGCCAATTTCAATGTTTTTCAAATAAACATTATGACTTATTTCGGTTCAAAAGGCTTGCCTTTCACGATGACAGCGGAGGAATTGGCAGCAGGTAAAGCGTTGCAAACCAAATGGACAACGGCTTGGGCAAAAGTAAGTAACCCCGCAACCAAAACACCTGTTGCAGTGCAGGAAAAGAACGATGCCCGCAAGGAATTTGTTAAGTGGCTGCGACTAATGGTTGATAAATATATCGCTGGTAATGATAAGGTTACCAACGATGTTCGGCGGTCATTGGGATTGACGGTAAAGGACACTACACCTACGCCAAAACCTGTTCCAACAGCCATTCCATTTATGGAAATCAATGTTCAAAAGCCTTTGGAGCATAGCGGTTCGTTGTGGTCAAATACTTTCGTTGGTCAAAAGCAAAAGAAGCAGAAAAAGCCGACAGGTGTTGCTTTGGCAATGGTTCGGTGGATTGTTGCCGATGTTGAGCCGAAGGAAATTGACGATATGGAACACGTAATTTTGACGAGTGATTCAAAGTTTGTTCTCAATTTTGCGAAGGGCGACAGAGGCAAGCATGTTTATTATACAGCGTGTTGGGTTAATTCCAAAGGTCAAACGGGCGACTGGTGTAAGGTTATTGAAGTGTTAATAAATTAAATTTATAAAGAAATGAAAAGAATACTTTTAATTATGGCATTCGCCCTCATGGGCTAGAGTGCAAAGGCTTATGATTTTTCCGCTGTGAATGATGACGGAAAGACAATCTATTACAACATCACATCGGCAACTGCTCCGATGACAGTAGAGGTAACTCATGGTAGTGGTTATAGCGGAAGTGTTGTAATTCCTTCTTCTGTGGCTTATGATGGAAATACTTATTCTGTAACATCAATTGGAACTCAGGCTTTTCATGGTAGTGGTTTAACTTCTGCCACTATTCCTAATTCTGTAACGACAATTGGGTATCTTGCTTTTGCTTATTCTAGTTTAACGTCAGTAACTATTGGTAATTCTGTAACGTCAATTGGGGTTTATGCTTTTACGGATTGTAGTAGTTTAACGTCAGTAACTATTCCTAATTCTGTAACGTCAATTGGAGATGGAGCTTTTGGAGGTTGTGGTGGTTTAACGTCTGTCACTATTGGTAATTCTGTTACGTCAATTGGAGGTTCTGCTTTTAGTAGTTGTCATGGTTTAACGTCAGTAACTATTGGTAATTCTGTTTCTACAATCGGAGATTATGCATTTGCTTATAATTACAATTTAGAGCAAATAACGAGCAATGCAACAACGCCACCAACGGTTGCTTATTATACTTTTGATGGTTTATCTGAAAATAATATGTTTGTGGCTGTTCCGTGTGGATATGCGAGTGCCTATCAGGCTGCTCCACGATGGAATGAATTCACTATCATTGATGGAACGGTGGATACTGTTATTTCCGACTCTATTTGTTATGGACAAACATACACGGCAAATGGATTTAATGCAAGCCAAACAGGAGTTTATACACAACAGATAGGGGCTTGTATGGTAAAAGTATTGAATTTGCATGTTTTGGAGCAAGAATTCTCTTATGACGATAATAATGATAATTACATAGGTTGCCGCATAACCTCCGACACAACGGTTGAAGTAACTTATGGATACAATGGTTATAATGGGGCATTAGTTATTCCTTCTACTGTTACTTCCGAATGTGGTCTCGCTTATGCCGTAACAGAAATAGATTCTTTTGCCTTTCTCTCTTCTGATTTAGTTTCAATAGTTCTTCCTAATTCATTGAAAACTATAAAAGGATATGCTTTCTATAATTGTGATTATTTAACATCTATAACTATTCCTAATTCTGTTACCAATATACAGGGTTATGCCTTTTATGATAGTGATGCCTTAACAACGGTTACTATTGGAAATTCAGTTGATACGATAGGTGTCAGAGTATTTGAAAATTGTGATAACCTGACAACAGTTAATTTTAATGCTACAAATTGCAAAAAAATTGGGACTTCAAGCTCTACGAATGATGTCTTTTTTAACTGTACTTCTCTAACCACATTGAACATAGGCAATAATGTACAATATATTCCTCCTTATGCTTTTGCGAGATGTACTGCTTTGACGGGAGCTTTGACGATACCAAATTCAGTTACAGATATAGGGCAGGGTGCTTTTTATAAATGTACTGGTTTGACTTCGGCAGCAATACCAAGTTCTATGACAGCCTTTGGCAGAAATAATGATACTTATGGTATTTTTGAAGAATGTAGCGGTCTAACATCGGTAACCATTTCTAATAACCTTGTTTCTGTGGGGAGGTATGCGTTTTATAAATGTACAGGGTTGTCTGCAATAACATTTCCGAATACATTGGATACCATTGGGCAATTTGCTTTTTCTAATTGTAGTAGTTTAACATCAGTAACTATTCCTAATTCTGTAACGTCAATTGGAAATCAGGCTTTTCAATTTTGTAGTGGTTTAACATCGGTAACTATTGGTAATTCTGTAACGACAATTGGAGAGCAGACTTTTTATAATTGTAGTGGTTTAACGTCAGCAACTATTGGTAATTCTGTAACGTCAATTGGACTTTGGGCTTTTCAAAATTGTAGTGGTTTAACTTCAATAACCAGCAATGCCATCGTACCGCCCAATATTCATTATAACAGTTTCCATTCTTCTTTTGAAAATGTACCAAGCAATATCCCTATTTATGTTCCTTGCGGAACAATAAATGCTTATTCTGCTTCTAACTGGGGAAATATATTTTCAAATTTTGTTGTTAATGGAGCGGCAACAGCAGACACTACTTTTTATAATGCTGCAATTTGTTATGGTACTACTTACACGGACGCAAACTTTGCTGATAAGTATCTAACAGGAACTTACTATATCAATTTGGAAAACGCTAACGGTTGCGATAGCATTGTTAGCTTAAGCCTTGTTGTAAAAAACCCTCCTTTGCAGCAGGAGATATGTATGGTTTCGGTTGATGATAATAACCATAATGAGGTTGTTTGGAAACGCAATGAAGATGTTGCCGCTTATAATATCTACAAAGAAAGCTCTCAAAGTGGGCAATATGATTTGGTGGCTACGATAGATTATGACAGTGCCAACACTTGGACGGATATGGAAAGCAATGCAAGGATTCGCTCTTATGGCTATAAGGTTTCGGGCGTTGATAGTTGTGGCAATGAGTCTCCGATAAGCAGCAATCACAAGACAATGCACTTAACAATAAATGCAGGGCAGAACAACTCTTGGAATTTGATATGGACACCATACGAAGGAACATCGTATCAGACTTACAACATCTATCGTGCAACGGGTTACTATGGTTCTTTCGGTGCAATGGAGTTGATAGGTACAATGCCAAGCACTAACACTTCTTATAGTGATTTCACTGCTCCTGCGGGTGCTTATGTTTATTATGTGGTGGAGATTATGCTTAATGAGCCTTGCACGTTGTCAAAGTCTCTTGCCTCTATTCGCTCCAATGTGGCAACCAATAATCCTAATGCTTTGGCGGATATAGAAACAGGCAATACCCTTGTTATTTATCCAAATCCAGCAAGCAATAAAATAACTATTGATTGCAATGACAAGATAAATAATATTGAAATTGTTGATGTATTAGGAAAAATCATTTATCAAACGAAAGATACAACGATAGATGTTTCTGCTTTTGCGAAAGGTAATTATTTTGTTAAGGTTTATACTGAGAAAGGCGTTATGGCGAGGAAAGTAGTTGTAGAGTAATTGCTCTTATGGATTGCTTCGGCATTCTGCTTTGCAATGACAATAATAAAAACACCGTCCGATAATTAAGTTTGTCGGGCGGTGTTTGTTTTAATTAAAAATAAATTTTGTATCTTTGCCGCCAAAATCAAAATAGAAAATTTTATGGCAACAATAAATTTTAATATACCCGAAATGGCAGACCTCAACGCCGCACAAATACAGATGATACTTGCCAGTACTTTGTATGCACAGGGCAGATTGTCACTTGGGCAGGCGGCAGAAGTTGCCAACCTGTCAAAACGCACTTTTGCTGAATTATTGGGCAGTTATGATGTGTCAATTTTTAATTACCCAGCATCTGACCTTGAAAATGAAACAATCAATGAATAGAACAATAATTTCAGACACAAGTTGTTTTATTGTGCTGTCAAAAATTGGGCGATTAGATTTGTTACATCAACTTTTCGGCACAATCACTACTACGCCCGAAATAGCGGAAGAGTTTGGCGAACCTCTGCCTGATTGGGTTGAGATTGTTGCCGTAAAAGACATACAGAAGTTAAAGTTATTTGAAACGCAGGTAGATAAACCATTTTGGAAGAGATAAAGGCAACAAATTTCAGGATTTCAGCCGATTTGGAACTAAAAGCACTTATTTTGTCAAAAGAATAAAAGGGGATAAACAAAATACACCGTCCGATAATTAAGTTTGTCTGGCGATGCCGTTTTTATTTAAGTCTATTAACTTCCAAATAGTAACTACCTCGTCAATTATGCCGTTAATGAGCTTCCAACCAATTTTCTCCTTCCTTGCAATCAACTATTATCGGCACTCTGAGAGGCATAGCCTTAGTCATAAGGTCACCAATCATTGTTTTCATCTGCTCCAATTCAGGGCGATAGACGTCAAAAACTAATTCGTCATGAACTTGCAACACCATACGCGACCTGAGTTTGTTTTGCTTGATATAGTTGTGGATTGCAATCATAGCAATCTTTATCATATCGGCAGAAGAGCCTTGAACGGGCATATTAACAGCATTTCTGGCAGCAAAGCTTCTTAGATTGAAGTTGCGAGAGTTGATGTCTGGCAAATATCGTCTCCGTCCGCAGATAGTAGCGACAAATCCCTGCTGCGAAGCCTTTGCTATACTCTCTTCAATGAATGTTTTGAGGGTAGGGAAAGATGTAAAATATTCGTCTATCAAAGTTTGGGCTTCCTTGCGTGAAATGTCAAGCTGTTGCGACAAACCAAAGGAGGATATGCCGTAAATAATACCAAAATTAACGCTTTTAGCATTGCGTCTCATCTCTTTTGTAACCTGCTCAGGTGATACCTTATATATTTTAGCCGCCGTTGCCAAGTGAATATCCATACCATCATTGAAGGCTTGGCAAAGATGCTCGTCTGAACTCAAAGAGGCAATGATACGCAACTCTATTTGAGAATAATCAGCCGCCAAAAGCACATAATCTTTTCTGTCTCTGCTGACAAAAGCCTTTCTAATCTCCTTGCCAAGTTCTGTTCTTATTGGAATGTTTTGCAGATTGGGGTTGTTGGAGCTAAGCCTGCCGGTGGAGGTGTTGGCTTGGTTGAACGATGTATGTATCCTTCCCGTCCGTGAATTGACCAACAATGGCAGTGCATCAACATAAGTGCTTATCAGTTTGGTCAAGGAGCGATATTCAAGTATGAGCGGGATTATCGGATGACGATTGGCGAGCTTCTGAAGCACCTCTTCGCCGGTGGCAAACTGCTTAGCAACGGAAGTTTTAGCCACTTTCTCACTATCACCCATTATCTTCAAATGCTTAAATAACACATCACCCAGCTGCTTTGCCGAAGCAATGTTAAACTTTATGCCGTCCGCCTGAGCGTATATTTCATCTTCCAACTCCAATCTTCGTTTTCCCAGCAGCAAAGAGTAACAATGCAGCTGCTCAATGTCAATTGCAACGCCCTCTCTTTCCATAGACAGCAACACATCAATCAATGGCATTTCCATATCGGCAAACAAATCACACATACCATTGTTTTGCAACCGCTCTTCCAACAAAGGCTTTAACTGCAAACAAATATCAGCGTCCTCAACGGCATATTCCCTCAGTTGTTCCTTGCCAAGCGAACTTGGTTTTATTGTTTCACCCTTGCGAAGTTTGCCAAAAACTTCCTCAAAACTCACCATCTCATAGTCAAGGTAAGAAACGGCAAGATAATCTAACTTATGGCGAGCCTCAGCCTCAAGAAGATAATGAGCAATCAGCGTGTCAAAATGCTTACCTTTTACTTCAACATCATAATTGAGCAGAATGTTTTTGTCAAACTTCATATTGTGTCCTATTTTCGCCACATTCTCATCTTCAAAGAGCGGTTTCCAAAGTTCTAATTCAGCCTTAATATCACTCTTATCAGCCAAATATAACCAGTAACCTTGATGTGCTTTGATTGAAAAAGAGATACCAATCAGCGAAGCGTCCATATCCAAGTTTGTTGTCTCGGTATCAAAGCAGAAATAGCCATTTTGGCGAATTAACTCAATTATTTCCATTGCCTGCTGCTCACTTTCAATGGTGAGATAGTTGTGTTCAACGCTGGCAATGTTTTTATGAGTAGAGTAGGGGAGGATAGCGTTGTCGGATACGTTGCTTTGACCAAACAAATCGTTCTGAACGTAAGCCGTCTGCGTTGGTTTTGCTGCTTCTCCAACAGGGTTTTGGTTAAACATTGCGAAGAAACGCCGTGAGGAAGTGCGAAATTCCAACTCGTCAAACAGCCTTTTGCACTTCTCAAAGTCAGGGTCGGTAACGGCAAGTGAAGCCATATCCAATTCAATCGGCACATCAAGACAAATAGTTGCTAACTGCTTGCTGAGGATAATCATTTCGCGGCTTTCTTCTATTGCCTTGCGGACGGAAGGCGTGGCTATAGCCTCTGTATTGTCCAGCATCTGCTCCACATTATCAAACTGTTGCATAAGTAACTTGGCTTTCTTTTCACCTATTCCTTTGGCTCCGGGAATGTTATCGGAACTATCGCCCCATAAAGCGAGAATATCAACTACTTGACTCACCTTTCGCACTTCAAATTTCTGCAAAACCTGTGGCTCTTTCCAAACTTCGTCATCACCACCTGCTCTTCCAAGCTTCAGCATACTTATTTTGTCATCAACCAACTGGGCATAATCCTTGTCAGGTGTAACCATAAAAACTTCATAATCAGAATTGGCAGCTTTCTTAGCAAGAGTGCCTATCACGTCATCGGCTTCAAAACTCTCGCAAGTAAGAATGGGAATATTCATAGCCTCAACCAACTCCTTTATATAAGGTATGGCTGCTCGTAAATCCTCAGGCATTGCGTGTCTATTAGCTTTATATTCAGGGTATTGTTCGTGTCGAAAGGTCGCCTGTTGCAAATCAAATGCCACACCTAAGGCATCGGGTTTGTATTTGCTCATAATGTCAAGCAAAGTGTTGAAAAAGCCAAGCACAGCACTTGTATTCAAGCCCTTAGAGTTGAGTCTGGGGCTTTTGTTCAGTGCATAAAACGAGCGATATACCAACGCCATAGCGTCAATGAGGAAAAGTCTTTGTTTGTTCATAGTTTTGTTGCCTTAATGTCAAATTTTTGTCTTTCTAATAAAGGGCAAAGGTACTATTTTTCTTCATTTCCCATTAACAACTCTCCATTTTAATTTACTTAGACGCCACCTTAATTTTCTAAAGCGGCGTTTCAGCGTCACG